>NZ_BOLU01000004.1:0-86260 GCF_016861825.1 Lacticaseibacillus sp. 866-1
GTACGGACACAAGGCACCAATAAAGCTACGATGAACAACAAAGCCGCCTTCACCGATATTATATCGGCGATGGCGGCTGTTTCATATCATGATTACGAGGGCAAAGCAGAGCGGCGCCCTCAGATAGTTTTTTGTGCCCCGAGCCGTCAATCATCAGACATCAGTTATCATTATAATTAAATTTCTCAACCATTTTTCTTGCCTGCGCCGCGGTCAGTCTGATACGCTTAAGTTATTCCATGGAACCGCTTTACCGGCCGGCCTTGGCGCGCAAGGCCGACCAACTCTCGAAGGAGGCGTCTGCCGTGAAGATTCACAAAGTGCTCAACAACAACGTGGCCATCGTCAAAAATGGCCAAGGCCGTGAACAAATTGTGACCGGGCGCGGACTGGCTTTCGGCAAACGCCCCGGCGATGAGATCGACGCTTCAGCAATCTCCCAAACCTTCACCCTCCAGACCAGAGCCACGGCTGAATTGACCCAATTGCTCGCGGAGATCCCTTACCCCTGTCTGCACGCCGCCGGGGGAATCCTGACGCTGGCCAAGCAAGCGGGGCTGACCCTCGACCCCGGCGTGCTGGTCACACTCGCCGATCACCTGGCCCTGGCCGTGCGCCGGACCCAAGCGGGCGAGTCCGTCACCAACGTGCTGCTTTGGGACACGCAGCGTTTTTACCCACGCGAGTTTGCGGTGGCCAACGCCGCCCTTGCGCTGATCGAGGCGCAGGTCGGCGTGGCGCTGCCCCAGGACGAGGCCGGATTCATCGCCTTTCACCTGGTGAACGCGGAAACCAGCAGTGCCGGCACGGACGCGGTCAAAATCACGCAGCTGATGCAGGAAATGCTCAGCATCGTGCGTTACTATTTTCACTTTGAACCCGACAGTTCCACCTCGGACTACAGCCGCTTCATCACCCACCTGAAGTTCTTCGCCCAGCGGCTGCTGCGGGATGAACCCATGGCGACCGTGGACGAGGAGTTGCTCCAGCTGATCCTGTCGCGCTACCAGGCGCCTTCGGCCTGCGCCAAGCGCATCAGCGACTTTTTGCTCACCCGCCACGGCTACGCGGTCACGCCGGCGGAGCAAGCCTACCTCACGCTGCACATCGAGCGCCTGGTCTACCGCGCCCAGGCGCAATAAAGACCCACCACATTTTGTCAGAGCGTTGGATGGTGACATTAAGTTGGCCAAACCTTCGGAAAGAAAAATCTTTCAGGAGGAACCCACATGACTAAATATGAACAACTCGCAACTGATATCATTGCCAAAGTCGGCGGCCGTGAGAACATTCTCGGCCTCACCCACTGCGTCACCCGGTTAAGATTCAAGCTCAAGGACGAAAGCATCGCCGACACCGCCGGCCTGAAAAGCATGGATGGCGTGGTCACGGTGATGCAGTCCGCCGGTCAGTATCAAGTCGTGATCGGCAACCACGTGCCCGACGTGTTCGCGGAAGTGATGCGCGTCGGTAAGCTGGAAAACAACGCGACCGATGGCCCCGCCAAAAAAATGAAATTTGGCGACCGCGTCATCGACCTGATTTCCGGCATCATGATGCCCGCCCTGTCGGTGATGTGCGCCGGCGGGATCATCAAGGGGCTGGCCGTGATCCTGATGGTCACTGGCGTCCTGACGGACAAATCAGGCGCCTACATCATGCTCGATGCCATCGGGGACGCCTGCTTCTACTTCTTCCCGATCGTCATCGGCTTCAATGCCGCCAAGAAGTTTAACATGACCCCGTTTCTTGGCCTCATCATCGGGGCCGCACTGGTTCACCCCAACATCAATGGCGTCGACTTGAACTTCTGGGGCATGAACTTCAATGCCTCTTACAGCTCGACCATTCTGCCAGTCATTTTGATGGTGGCCCTGGCGGCGCCGCTAGAACGCTGGCTCAAAAAAATCATTCCCGATGTGGTCAAGACCTTCCTGGTGCCGATGATGACGCTGGTCATCATCGTGCCGATTGGCTTCATGCTGATCGGTCCGGCGGCCAACGCGGTTTCCCTAGTCCTGACCCAGGGCATCGAAGCCTTGATGGGCTTCAGCCCGATCTTGGCTGGTCTGGTACTTGGCGCCACCTGGCAGCTGCTGGTGATGTTCGGCGTGCACATGATGATCGTCGTGATGGCGATGATTCCACTAGCCGCCGGCAACCCGACGGCGATTTTGACCTCCATTGCCTGGGTGTCCTTTGCCCAAACCGCCGTAGTGGTCGCAATTTGGCTCAAATCTAAGGATAAAAAGCTCAAGGCCATCGCCCTGCCGGCCTGGATCTCCGGAATCTTCGGGGTGACGGAACCGGCGATTTACGGCGTGACCCTGCCGCGCATGAAGATGTTTGTGATCTCCTGCATCGGCGGTGGCCTTGCCGGCGCCATGACTGGCGCACTGGGCATGCAGACCTACCGCATGGGCGGTATGGGCCTGTTTGCGATCCCTGGCATGCTCAGCACCGACAATGCCGGCCGCGACCTGATGTACGCCGGCATCTGCCTGGCCATCGCGATCATTCCAAGCTTCATCGCCGCTTACGTGATGTACCAAGATGATCCTATCGTCAATGGCATCGAAGACGCGGCGATTCCAAGCACGCCGCGGCTGGAACGCGACACGGTCCTCGTCAGTCCGATGACCGGTCAGCTCGTGCCGCTGCGCGATGTTGAAGACGGCGCCTTTGCCGCCGGGGCGCTCGGCCAAGGCATCGCCATCGACCCGTCAGACGGGCGCGTGGTGGCGCCCGCCGACGCGACGGTCATGACCGTGTTCCCGACCAAGCACGCCATCGGGCTCATCACCGATACCGGCGCCGAGATCCTGATCCACCTGGGCATGGACACTGTCCAGCTGAACGGCGATCATTTTGACATCAACGTCAAAGCCGAGCAGCACGTCAAAGCCGGCGATCTGCTGGCGACGGTCGACCTCGCCGCGATCCGGCAGGCCGGCTACTCCATGGTGACGCCAATTGTGGTCACCAACACCGCCGACTATCTGGACGTGATTGCCGAACTGACCGGCAACGCCCTGATCGAAGCCGGCGCGCCGCTGCTCACGCTGATCGCAGACACTCAAGAAGCCACGGAGGTCAATGCCCATGCCGTTTCCGAATAATTTTCTCTGGGGGGCCGCCCTGGCTGCCAATCAATGTGAAGGCGCCTGGAACGAAGGCGGCAAAGGCGAAAGCATCGCCGACCACCTGACGGCCGGCAGCCGCACCAAGCCGCGCCGCTTCGTCAAGGACCTCAACCTTGATGAGTATTTTCCTTCCCACACCGGCGTCGACTTTTACCACCGCTTCGAAGAAGACATTGCGCTGTTTGGCCAGATTGGTCTCAAAAGCCTGCGCCTGTCCATCGCGTGGAGCCGCATCTTCCCCAACGGCGACGACGCACAGCCAAACGAGGAAGGCCTGCGCTTTTACGAGCGGGTGTTTACCACCTGCCGGGAAAATAATATCACGCCGATTGTCACCCTCAGCCACTTTGAAATGCCTTACCACCTGATCACTGCCTACAACGGCTTTGCCAACCCCAAGGTGGTTGACATGTTCGTCCGTTACGCCGAGACCTGCTTCAAGCGCTACAAGGGGCTGGTCCAGTACTGGCTGACGTTTAACGAGATCAACTTCGGCACACTAGGCGCAGGCCGACTGTTCTGCCTCGGTCTGCGCGACGCCGCGCAGGAGAACTACTTCTTCACTTCCGGCGACGAAACCGAGCAGTACCAGGCGCTGCACAACGTCTTTCTGGCCTCGGCCAAGGCCGTGATCAGCGGCCACCAAATCGATCCGGCAAACCAAATCGGCTGCATGATCGCCAACGGGCTAGCCTATCCGCTGACGCCTAAGCCCGAAGATGTGCTGGCGACCCAGCAGCGCGCCGACTGGTTCAACAACTTCTGCGGCGACGTCCAAGTCCGCGGGAGCTACCCGAGCTTTGCCAAACGGCGGTTTGAAAAGCGCGGCATCAAGCTGGAAATCACCGCGGCAGATGAAGCAACGCTGCTGGCTGGCAAGGTCGACTTCTACTCTTTCTCCTACTACTCCAGCTCCTGCATCGCCGCAAGCAGCGGCAACGAAGGTCAGGGCAACCTGATCGCCGGCCAGAAGAATCCTTACCTGGAGACTTCCGATTGGGGCTGGCAGACTGATCCGAGCGGCCTGCGCCTGACGCTGAACCGCTTGTACCAGCGCTATCAAGTGCCGCTGATGGTCGTTGAAAACGGTCTCGGGGCGATCGATACGCTGGAAAACGGCGCGGTGAACGACCCGTATCGCATCGACTACCTGCGCGCGCACGTCAAAGCGATGCACCAGGCCATCGATGAAGACGGCGTCGATTTGATTGGCTACACCATGTGGACCGCGCTGGACGTGATCTCCGCCGGCACCGGTGAAATGGCCAAGCGCTACGGCCTGATCTACGTCGACCGTGATGATCTGGGGCAAGGCTCTCTGACCCGCATTCCGAAAGCCTCATCGGTCTGGTACCACGACGTCATCGCCAGCAATGGCGACTCCGCACTGAAAGAAAGTGCCGAGCAGACAACTGCCCCTGTGCCTGAATAACCGGGGGATAAGTAAATAAAATCAAAGCAGGCCTGCCAGGCATCAGTGAGATGTTGGCGGGTCTGCTTTTTGGTGTCATTAATCTAGGATTTCTGTGGCAATGCGTTTGTCTGGGATGTCTCGCTTTGTGTAGGCGTCAGTGCTATCGCCAACGACGAGGCCGCCCACCGGCGTGAAGCCTTCAGGAATCTTCAGCGCTTGCTTCAGCGCGTCATCCCCGGCCAGCGCCGCGATCGCACCCCAGATGTGGCAGGCGCCAAGGCCAAGTTCGACCGCCGCCAGGTTGAGGTTTTCGATCACTGTCGCGGCATTGGAATAGCCCGAATTATCGCTGGCGTCGCCCTTGAGCTTGGTCGATAAAATAATCAACATCGGCGCACCGTACAGCATCTTCTCCCGACCAAACTGCTTGGCCGCGGCCGCATCGATTTGCGCGATCAGGTCAGGATTTTCCACCACGGTCATCGCGACGGAATCGTACTGCCCCATTGCGACCGGAGACGCGTACGCCGCCTTCAGCAGCTGCTCCCTTTGGTCATCCGTCACCGGCACCCCAGTATACGTCCGCACCGACTTGCGCCGCAGCAATGCTTTCATCGTATTCAATCCTATCAGCTCCTTTTCGAGATTATTGTAGCACTGATTGGGAAAGCGTCTTCAAGGAGACCTTCAGTCGACCCACTCACTTTTGAGCTTTGACCAAACATTTTCATCGTGAAAGCCGTCAAGTAACTGTTCGTCCTGGCGCAGCGTGCCATCAAGGTGGAAGCCGGCACCCTTGGCCACGCCGTTACTTGGACCATTCTCAACAGCCGCGCGGATCACGATCTTGTTTAGCCCGTAGTCGTTGAACCCTAGCGCACACATCCCCATAACGGCACGGTGCATCACCCCATGGCCCCGGAAGGGCTGACCCAGCCAGTAGCCGATATCGGCACTGCGATTGGGGTAAAAACCGTTGAAGCTGATCATCCCGGCTGGCTGCCCCGCAACGACCAGCACCAAGTTGGCCGATTTTCCAGCCCCAAAATGCTGATTGAACAGCGTCAGCGCGGCCTGTTCATCGGCTGCCGTTTGAGTGTCTTTGACCCATGGCAAGTAGCGTTCAAAAGTCGACCGATCGGCCGCGAGCAAGGCGTACAGCGGCTCAGCATCCAGCGCCGGGCGCGGGATCGCCAGCTGAAGCTCGTCATTCACAACATAACTAAACATCCATTATTCCTCCGTATTAATCATTATTATCAGGCTCTCACCTTGGATTCACAATATCAGCCTCAGGGCCGAGACTGCCCCAAGGCAGCTGTGGTAAGATTACTGCATCAGATAAAGTAGTCGGAGGCGAGCGAATGATTTCAAGCGACAGCATGCGCGGCTACAACGACGCCTTAATCCTGGCGGTGCTGGCAGCCGGCGACTCGTACGGCTACCAGCTGGAAAAGGCGATTCGCGATCGCACCGGCGGCGCTTACGCCATTCGTGAAACCACGCTGTATTCGACCCTGACGCGCCTGGTCAAAGCCGGCAGCATTGAAGCTTACGCCGGCGAGATCTCTTACGGCCGCCCGCGCACCTACTACCGGCTGACGGCGGCAGGAAACAGTGTGCTGGCTGCCAAACGAAAGGAATGGGCGCAGACCCAAGCAGTCGTGTCAAAATTTTTATCCGCGGAGGAATAGCTAATGGAAACCTTGAACACCTATCTGGCCGGACTGTTTGCCGGCGTGCCAGACACAGCGGCGACGCGCAAGGCCAAGGCCGACCTGCTCGATCTCATGACCGATCACTATCATGAGGAGCTGGCGCTGGGCAAAAGTGAGGCCGAAGCGATCGGGGCGGCCATCACGGCAGTGGGGTCGATCGACGAGGTACTCGCCGCGCTTGACATTGATCCGGCTGAGCCGCAAAAATCACCCCAAAGCGACGCGAACGACGCCATTGACGAGGAAAGTGCCGAGCGCTACTGGCGCGCCAATATTCGCTACGCCCTTTCACTCGGCGCTGGCGTCGCCTTTTGCATCTTGAGTATTGCCCTGGCTGCCGCGTTTGGCCTCCAGGACTCAACCATTGCCGCGGTCATGTTCTTCCTCGCGCTTGGGATCGGGGTTGCGGCCATTATCACCAGCGCAATAGGGATCAAACCTGAACGCCAGCGCATCGCCCACCGGCCCCTAGCTAAAGCAACAAAGAAACTGGCAAATGAAAAGCTCGAAAACTATCATCAGGCGTACACCATTGGCATCCTGGTTGGCATTCTATGTTGTCTGTTCTCAGTGATTCCGCCCATTGTGATGAACGCAATCGCGAATGAAGAGTTAGGCGCGCCGTTAATGATCGGCATGATCGCCCTTGGGGTGTTTTATCTCGTCTATGTTCAGACCATCAGCAACGGCTACAAGCGCCTAGCCAATCAGCCCATCGCCGACTAACTGATTTGTGATAAGATGACACCGACATCGTGATACCGTTGGAGGCGCTCATGGACACACTCAAATCTTACCTGGCCGACCTGTACCAGGATCTGCCGGCCAACCAGAAAGCTCAGGCCGAACTGCTCGACGCCATGACCACGTTCTACACCGGCCAGCTTAAGCAAGGAAAAAACGAGGACGCGGCGCTGGGCGCCACGATCAAGGCCACTGCCGGCATGAAGACCCGACTTGCTGAAGTCCATGCTGAAGTCATCGCAAAGCCCTTCGCGCGAGCCGAAGCGGTCACCCGCCAGCACAAGTCAGAACCTGCCGTCACGATGAAGCAAGCCGAAAGTTTTTGGCAGGCCGCGGGGACGCATGCCCTGTACCTGGCTGGCGGCGTCTTTCTCCTCATCGTCGGCAGCGGCTTCACGCTTCTTGCCGATACCGATAGTGACCTTTCGATGGTGGCCTTTTACATCCCCGTCTTGCTTGGGATTGCGGCCCTCATTGTCGGCAGCAAAGCCTTCAAAGCCGTGCGCCGACCCTTGCGCCATCTCCCAGTGGTTTCACCGGTCCACGAGCAGGCCGTCGCCCGCCGCACCGCTTACCACCGCCGGTACGTGATTGGCCAATGGGTGGGGTATGTGAGCTTGGCCGCCTCGCTTTTCACCATTTCAATCGAAGAGGGCGGAAATGAAGGCTCATTCTTGATGGCCACGCTGATTGGCCTGGGCGTTTTCTGCCTGGTTTATGTGCACAGCATCGACCATCAGTACCGGCGGTTGGCCAAGCGCCGCGTGGTTGATTAAGCCAAAAAATAGCGGCACCCACTTTAGGCATGTGGGTGCCGCTTTTTGGTGCTACGGAAAAAGTCGGTCGACAATCGTTTGCGCCGGGGCGGTGCCGTTGACCATGCCGGCAATTTGCCCCGCCATCAGGGTGCCGTGAGCCACATCGCCGGCGATGGCCTTGGCCAGGCTGCCGTCTAGCAGCGCGTGCAGCTCGATGTTTGAAGCACCCAGCGACTCGGCCATGAAGTACTGATCCGTCAGCGGATTTTTCAGGCAGCGCACGGCATCCCCCAACGCGCGCCCGGTCACGACCGTGGCGGTGTCGGCGGCCGCCACCACTGCCGCCTTGTACGCCGCGCTGATCGGCGTTTCGTGCGCTACCAGAAACGCCGTGCCGACCTGCACGCCGACCGCGCCCAGCGCCTGGGCCGCCTTGACCCCCGCCGCGTCAATGATACCGCCAGCGGCAAAGACTGGCAGGTCGACGGCTGCCGTGACCTGGCGCACCAAACTCATGGTTGTTTGCGTGCCGATGTGGCCGCCGGACTCCATGCCTTCGGCGACCAACGCATCGACCCCCAGCGCGGCCATTTTTTTCGCCACCTTGACCGATGGGATGACTGCGACGACCTTGGTGCCGACCGCGCGCAGCTCCTTGACGAAACGCTTGGGCGTGCCGGCACTGGTGGTGACGACCGGCACTGGGTGATCGATCAGGTACGGCACCAGCTCGGCGATGTTGTCCTGCTGGAGCATCAAGTTGACGGCAAACGGCTCGTCGGTATAGGTGTGCACACCGTCGATGGCCTTGGCCAGGCTGCTCACGTTCTTGTCGCTGGTCGTAAGCACGCCCAGTCCGCCGGCGTTGGCGACCGCCCCGACCAAACAGGCCTGGGAGATCCCCGCCAGTGCCCCTTGAATCAGTGGGAGCCGCGTTCCTAAAATCGTCGTCATCAAACTGCCTCCTGCAAGCTGCAACTAGCCGGCCCTAGTGGTAGCGACCGGCCGTTGCTTCTACTTTAATCGATTTTAAATGAAAGCGCCACCATTTTTAGTAAAAAGAAAACCGGACGCACAGCCCGGTTTGATTCGTTAATTCGATGACTTGTCCGGCAGGTACGGCTTGACCAAATTGGCCAGGGCCTCAACGTTGCGGGTCTGCAGGTACACCCGACCACGCCCGGTAAAGTGGTTGACCAGCCCTTCACCAGTCGTGAAGCCAAAGGTGCCGCTGGCAATTTCGATGCTGTAATCGAGGCTGGACTCCCAGGCGACGACGTGATTGTTGTCGATCACGTAATCGCGGTCGCCATCCAGGTCCACTGGCAGCAGATCCCCGTATGCCGACACCAGCATGGTACCGGCGCCGGTAGTTTCCATGATGAAGAACCCGCCGGTGCCGCCCAGCAGCGCGCGACCGGCCTTTTGCCGGATCATCGAGTACCCGGCCGTCGCGTCCATCGCCAGAAACGCGCCGGTGTTCAGGCGCCACTGGTGTTCACCGTCCAGGGTCAGCGCCTGGATCACCCCTGGGTTGCCAGGCGCGATTGCCAGTTCTGCGCCGCTCGCCTGCGCGGTCGCCGTCGTGATGAAAAACGACTCGCCGGACGTCATGCTGCGACCCAGCGCGGACAGCATCCCGCCCAACCCTGTTTTGCCGTTGCTGTTCATGTGCCCTTCAAGTGTCACCCCGTCGTTGTGGTAAATCATCGAGCCCGCCTCGATTTGGGCACTGTCGCCGCGGTCCAGGTGCAGCAGCGCAATGGGAAAAGGGACATTCCCCTTCAGTTCATAATTCATTTTTTCTCACCTCCGTTGCTTTGTATTTTACGCCAATGGGCAAGCGCTTTCGACCCTGACGCAGTCGCGTGTTATGATAATCATGCAATCAGTCAGGAGGCGCTGCATGAAGACGACCAAAATCAATGGAATCACGATCCCGGCCTTGGGCATCGGCACCTGGGCGCTTGGGGAAGGCGACGCCGCGCAAAGCCAAAGCGAAATCGCGGCGATTCGTGCGGGTCTGGACGCCGGACTCACGCTGATCGATACGGCCGAAATGTACGGTGAAGGCGCGGCGGAGTCCTTGGTGGGGCAAGCCATCGTCCCTTACGACCGCAGCAAGCTGTACTTGGTGTCCAAGTTTTATCCCTGGCACGCGACCGCCGCGCAAATGCGCCAGGCGCTTGAGGCCAGTCTGCAGCGTCTGGGCACCGATTACCTGGACCTGTACCTGCTGCACTGGCCGGGCCAAACGCCGCTGGCCGAAACGCTCGCGGGCTTGGCTGACCTGAAAAAAGCTGGGCTGATCCGCGCATATGGCCTGTCCAATTTTGACCATCCGGCACTGAAGGAAGCTCGCACCCTGCCAGGCGGTCAGGCCATCGCCGCCAACGAGGTCTTGTACAACGTTCAAGCGCGCGGTATCGAGTTTGACCTTGTCCCATATCAAGAACAACTCGGCATGCCGCTACTGGGTTACTCGCCGTTTGGGTCCGGCAATGGGCAGCAGATTTCGATCCCCGACTCGCTCGAGCAGCTGGCACGCAGCATGCACATATCCGTGCACCAAGTGCTACTGGCCTGGGCCGGGCGCGGCAGCGTGATCCCGCTGGTAAAAACTGGGAGCGCTGCGCACATGCAGGCTAACTTGGCCGCGCTGAACGTGACCTTCTCTGAAGATCAGCTGGCAATCATCGACGCCGCTTTCCCGGCGCCGACACGCAAAGTCCCCTTACAATCCATTTAACTTTTCGAAGGAGTGATCAATATGACCAAAGTATTTGTTGCGGGTGCCAACGGCCAAGTGGGCCGCCTGGTAATTGAAACGCTGCTGACGAATGACTGCGAGGCCGTGGGCGGCTACCGCGACCCGGTTTCGCAGGCGCGCGGCGACACGACGCAGTTTCACGCCGTGCATTTTGACCTGACCGACCCGGTCAGCACGCTGGCGCAGGCGATGGCAGGCTGTGACGCGATCATTTTCGCGGCGGGCTCAGGCGGCAAGAACCTGCTGGAAGTCGACTTGGACGGCGCGGTCAAAACGATGGCCGCCGCCCAGCAGGCCGGGATTACCCGCTTCATTCACCTCAGCGCGCTGAACGTGCAGGATCGCAGTTTCTGGCCGAAGTCCGGCATCAACGATTACTACATCGCCAAGTATTACGCCGACGAGTGGCTCAAGACCCGCACCAGCTTGGACTGGGTGATCGTCGAGCCGACCGCGCTGACCAACGACGACGGCACCGGCAAAATCACCCTGAAACCGCAGGGCCAGTCGCAGATCCCGCGGCAGGATGTCGCCACCGTCCTGGTCGAGGCCGTCACGTCCGACCTGCACCGGCAGGAACTGGAAATTGCCAGCGGCGACGTGCCGATCGCCCAGGCTTTTTAAAAAATAGTTGCGTCCGGCTAATCGCCCGCGGTATAGTATAGCCAACAAATTAACGAAGAAGGTGTCGCCATTGAAGTAAGCCATTGATGAAACGTCGAAGCCCTGAAGCATGGGCGCAGTCTCGACTTTTCGCAATGGCTGACTCCTGGCGGCACCAAGCGGTAAAACTCGCTTGGCCAGCCCATTTGGACTGGCTTTTTGCTTGCCCAAAAGGCCATTTACTGCGCGAACTTCAGGCCCGTCCTTTAGAAAGGATGAGCGCCTCATGGCAACCATTACCCTGTCCCATCTCTCGTTTGGCTACGACGGCCAAACCGAATTATTTCACGATGTCTCCTTTGACCTGGATCTGTCCTGGCACCTCGGCCTGGTCGGGCGCAACGGCCGGGGCAAGACTACCCTGCTGGAGCTGCTGCAAGGCCAGCACGACTACGCCGGCAAAATCAGCGTCCCCACCCCGCTGCGGTATTTTCCTCAGGCCATTAAAGACGAGACGCAACTGACCCTCTACGCGATGCAGGAAGCAAGCGACGCCGAGCAGTGGCAGCTTGAGCGCGAGCTTAACCTGATGCACGCCGACCCCGCCATTCTCTGGCGGCCATTCAACCTGCTGTCCGGCGGCGAGCAAACCAAGGTGCGCCTAGCTCTGCTGTTTGCCGAGGACAGCGGCTTTGCCCTGATCGACGAACCCACCAATCATCTCGATGCCGCAAGTCGCGAGCGCATCGCGGACTACCTAAAAGCGAAACCCGGCTTCATCGTGATCAGCCATGACCGCACCTTTTTGGATGCGATCACCGACCACACCCTGGCCATCGACAAGCAGGCCATCACCTTGTACGCCGGCAACTACAGCGTGTATGCGCAAGAGCGCGAGCGGCAGAACGACTTTGAGCGCGCGGAAAACGCGAAGCTCAAGCGCGACATTGGCCGGCTCAAGCAGTCCTCACGCGATAAGCACGACTGGTCGCTCAGCCGCGAAGGCGACATTCACGGCGATCCGCACGTAAAAGGCAGCGGCGGTACCGGCCACGCCGGCTTCGTCACCGCCCGCGCCGCCCGCCTGATGAAAAAGTCCAAGGTGCTCGAACACCGCATGGACAAGGAGATCGAAGGCAAGTCCCAGCTGCTCAAAAACGTCGAGGAGGTGCCGGAGCTGACCATCAACACCATCCCCGACCATCATGAGGTTTATGTGCACGTCGACCACTTCACCTTAAGCTATGACGGTCAGCCGCTGTTTGCTCCGCTCACGTTCGATGTGCGCCGCGGTGAACGCGTGGCCCTGGCCGGCCCCAATGGAATCGGCAAATCTTCGCTGCTCCACGCGTTGCAAGGCAAATTTGCCGGCACGGCGACGGGGACGCTCAGCTACCCGCCCAGTTTGACCTTTAGCCTGAGCCGCCAACTGTACGCGGACAATACCGGCACCATCGCCGACTTTGCGGCAGCTCATCACCTGAACTACCAGGACCTGCTGAACAATCTGAAAAAATTGGGCCTGGAACGCTTGGCGTTCACGACCCCGATCGAACGCCTCAGCGCCGGTCAGCAAAAGAAAGTCGAGCTGGCCAAGTCGCTGGTCACCCCCGCCAACTTGCTGGTGTGGGACGAGCCGCTCAACTATCTGGACCTGTACAATCAGGACCAGCTGGCTGGGAGCATCCTCAAGTCCCAACCCACCATGCTGTTTGTCGAACACGACCGGGCGTTCATTGACCGCATCGCCACTAAAGTGATCACCCTGGCGCCGAGTCTCGCCTAGTCGCCTGCTCGGCGTGTTGGCCGGTAAAAAGTTAAGAATTTATCGATAATCAACAAATGTTTATCGATAATCAATAAGCCCATGTTATGCTGAAGCCATCAAATTGACGGGCAAGCCGTCGCTTTTTTGGAGGCATCAATATGAAAATTCGCATCTGTCTTCTCAAGCTCCTGCTGATCGCGAGTGTGATCGCGATTGGGGCATTCGGGATCGGGCTGATCCCGCGCTTTCCAATCGTGATGGTGCGCGACTACCAGTGGCCGGTCGCGGCCTGGGCCTTCACGCTGGGCGCGGCGGTCGCGGTGGTCAGTTACTGGCTCGCCTCCTTCATCGCCTGGCGCCTTTTGGACTGCATCACCGAAAGCGCCGCGTTCACGCAGCGCGCCGTGACGTTGATCATCCGTCTGAAGTGGGCCGTTGGCGCAATGGCGCTGGGCCTCTTGGTCTGCCTGCCGCAGTGGTACCGCATGGCCGACCACGACGACGCCCCGGGTGTGATGGTCATTGGGCTCGGCTTTTTCGCCATTCCGGCGATCGTCTGGCTGTTTCTGGCGATCTTGCAGCAGCTGTGGACCACGGCGCTGGCGTACAAAACCGAAAACGACATGACGGTGTGAGGAGGCCAGCGATGATCGAAATCAATTTGGACCTGATGCTCAAAAAACGCGATCTGACCCTAACTGAGCTGGCCGAGCAGGTCGGCATCACCCTGACCAACCTGTCGATTCTGAAAACCGGCAAGGCCAAGGCTGTACGCTTTTCGACCTTAGCCAAACTCTGTGAAGTATTAGACTGCCAGCCCGGTGACCTGCTGGCTTACCAACCGAAGGCTTAACTGTGATATGATTGGCTGAAAATTCTGGGAGGCATCTCATGCAAGAAGACCGGGACATTCGCTACTTGCTCAACCCACACGAGCGCTTCGACATCAGGGCAGTCCTGATTTTGACACACGCCGGCCAAGTTCTTGTGACCCCGAGAAAAAGCGGTGACAAAGAGATAACCATCGTTCCAGGCGGCGCTGTCAAATTCGGTGAAACCGGAGAGGACGCGGCCAAACGTGAAGCCAAGGAGGAACTGGGACTGAGCCTAAACAAGTTGACCAGTACTGGCATCGTTGAAGCCTTTTTCACCCTTAATGGCATTTGTTGCCACCAGCTATTGCTGGTATACCAGGCAGAAGTCAGCACAGACACCGCGGCCATTCTGACCAATTTAAACGTTGAACAGTTTGACCTGCCAACGAACACGCATTTCGCATGGCAAGCAAAGGCCGCGGTGTCGGCAAGTATCCGCCCTGCTGCGCTTGGACAATGCCTGACACCGGGCCACTTCAAGCACCTAGTAGACCGGCGGTGACATTCAAGCAAGATCAGTCAAATACCCACAAAAAATGTGCCGCAGATTTTTTCTCTGCGACACTTTTTTGCGTTTCATTCAGAAATAATCGTTGAACTCAGGCGTGGCGTGCTGAAGCGCCTGATCGAGCCGCGCGGCGGCAGCCAGGTCACCACTGCCCTGCCCGCTCATCAGGAGTGCATGCAGTGAAGTGGCGCCCATGAGCGCCTTGGTCAGCTGCTGAATGGTAAAGGTCAGCTCTGGTGCAGCGTCGGCGCTTTTTTCCACAGTGGTTTGGCCTGCCGTGCGACTCAGCTGCCAGACCCCGGCGTTGACCGGCAGCACCGGATCTTCGACCGCAATCGCCACCGGCGCAAAATCCAGGGTGAACGGATAACGGTTCAGAAAGTCTTGCAGGTCCACGATGCGGGCCATCATGTAAGGAGTGACGACCGCCGACACCGCGTATGGCTCCTGAATCCAGTCACCAGCGTACTGGCTGTGCGGGGATTCGTAGCGGAGTTTTTGAAACGTGTTACCATGCTTAAGCAAAAACGCCATCAGCTGCTCGAAGGCTGCCGGGGTGTTCGCCAGCAGTTTATGCACGGTCATCTCCGCGCCGCTGCGTTCGTATACTGCATAACCTTGCGCCTGACCTTTTTCGTCGAAGTACACGCCGGCATCCCAGCGATTTTTCAATGTCAGGTAATCCCACCACCAGTCCTCGCGCACCATGCCGCCGGGCAGGTTCTGGGCCTTTTTGGCGTAAAGCGGCTTGATGGTCGCAAGCGCCGCGGCAAACGACATGCGCTCAACGTGGCCCCCTTGATGTTGCGGGTGGTACGCCGGCACGTGGTCGTGCGCAATCGTGTACGTGATGTGGTTAAAGACTTGCTCGTAGCCGAAGCGCCGGTAGTACCGGTAGGAAAACGGCGCCAGATACGACAGGGTCACGTGGCGGTCGTGCATCTCCTGCAGCGCCGCCTTCAGCAGCGTCCCTGCGCCGCCGTGGCCGGAATTCTCCGGGGCGGACATCACGTCGCCGATGCCGTTCATTTTGTAAGCCACCCCGTGAAAATTAACGGTAAACGGCAGGCTGTAAAGCCCCGACGTCAGCTGCTGGTCGTGCTTCAACCCGTAAATCCAACCGTGGGCGTACCGCGCGTTGAAAAAGCGCCGCCGGGCCTCGCTGTCCTGGCCGTTGAACGCGTACAGGTAAAGCTGGTAAAACCGCTCGCGGTCCGCTGGGTCAGTCAATCGATATTCAGATACCATGATGGTCCCTCTTTCAGTTTATGTTTAACTCCATTGTAACCAAGAACGCCCGGTTCGCGAGTATACGCGAGCCGGACGTGTCTGAGTTAAGCCTCAGCTTTCGCCTCATCAACAGGCTTGTTTTCGGCTGCGACCATCTGCTTTTCAGCAGTCTTGAAGAATGGGTAGTAGCAGGCGGTGGCAATGACCAGCTCGACGGCTGACCACACCGCGTCCCGCCAGTCCCAGTTGGTGGCCATCAGCGGGCCGATGATCGGCGGCATCGTCCATGGCACCATCGCGGATGGCGCGGAGATCCAGCCGATGCTCATGAGAACGAATGACCCGGTGGCGAGGATCAGCGGCACCCCGATAAACGGGATCATCGTGATTGGGTTCATGACCAGTGGGAAGCCGAAGATGACTGGTTCGTTGATTTCAAACAGCGCACTTGGAAACGCGACGCGCCCCAGTTCCTTGTAGGTCTTGGACTTGGAAAACAGCATCAGGATGACCAGCGTGATGGTGGCGCCGGTGCCGCCGACGTTGACGAACAGGCTGGAAAAGCCCATCGCGGTGTTGAACGGCAGCGGCTGGTGGTGCGCCAGCGCGGTGGCGTTAGCGGTCAGAAACTGCAGGAAAATCGGGTCGGAAATGCCTTGCAGCGTCATGTCGCCGTGAATCCCGCAGACCCACAACAGCGATACCAGCAGCGTGTAAACCAGAATCCCAGGCAGGGTGTTCATCGCGAACAGCAGCGGGTGGAAGATGGCCTGAACGACCTTGTTAATATCGATTCCGAGCGGCATGCGCACCGTCCAGAACAACACCAAGATCACAAACCCAGGCAGCAGTGCGACGAATGAATTAGAAACCGCAGCCGGCACGCCGGCTGGCAGCTTGATGACAATGTTGCGACTTTCGAAAAAGTGAAAAATCAAAACAGAGACAAACGCGGTAATAATGGCAGTAAACAAACCGGATGACGAAAAGTTGGCGGTATCAAGCGTGTACTTGTCGTTGAACGACAGGACGATGAACGCCATGGTGCCAAGCCCGGCCGCGGAAATCGCGTCAACGTCCAGCGCCTTGGCCAGCTGGAAGCTGATGCCGATCACGGCGAGCAGCGAAATGATCCCGAACGACGCGTTCGTGGCGACGCCCATCATGTTGACGTACGGCTTGATGAAATGGGTCCAGGCTGGAATCGGAATGTTGGCCAGGATCATGAAGACAGAACCGGAAATAATCGCCGGCAGGGTCAGCACCAGGCCGTTACGAATTGAGACCAAGTACTTGTTATTCCCCACCTTCGCCATTGGCGGCATGATGGTGTTTTGCAGCCAGTCCATGAACTTCTGCATAGAAATCTCCTCCTTTGTGCGTTCTTCGGAGTGATCCGGCGGCGGCAATGCCGCAGCCGGAAGATTTCGTGAAGCGCTTTCTTAATACGACATTCATGATAGCGGTCTAGTCCAAATTCGTCAATACTTGTTCCTATCAATTCGTCTCGTACCAATCCATCTGATTGTACCCCTTCCATTATGCTATGGGGCATCTGTTCGGTTAACCAATCGCCTGAAATTTTTTATTTCCGTTCTCCCCCAGCGATTATGCCACCCTGGCCTCGGCAATGTCACGGATTCGTCCCCGCAAACAGGGACAAAAAAGGCGAGACCGCAGCCTCGCCGTTTCAGGCTTATTCACTTGACTTAAGGGCGCCGACCATATCGATGCGCTGCAGCCGCTTGTGTGTCACCAGCATCACGATGCCGGTAAAGGCCGCCATCAGCAGCGTCGACCAGACATAGCTCAGCGGGTCGATCACCACGGGGAAGATGACCTGCGTTGTTTCCGCCTGATGCAGGATGTAGGCCAGCAGGCCATACCCGACGCCGTAGCCGAACAGAATGCCGACAATGGTCATGACGATGTTTTCCCGCACGATGTACATCGTGACTTCGCGGTCGTAGAAGCCCAGGACCTTGATGGTCGACAGCTCGCGAATCCGCTCGGACACGTTGATGTTCGTCAGATTATACAGCACGACGAACGACAGCACCCCTGATAGCAGGATGAAAATCAGGACCACGGGATTCAGGGTCGCGCCCATATTGCCGATCGACTTAGTCTCGTCGGCCTTGAAGCTGGTGCCCAGCGCCGCGCCGCGTTTAAGCAGCTGGTGTGCCAGGTCATTGCGCTGCCGGCCGGACATGGCCTTCAGCTTCAGCAGCAGCGCGTTTTTCGCCGGAGCCTGGCCAAAAGTCTTGGCGTAAGCACCTGGGCTCATGTAGGCAAACACGCCGATGTAGTTGGTCGTGATGCCGCTGACCTTGACCTTCTTGGCCGCTTTGCCGGTGCGGGTGAAGGTGATGGTGTCGCCTTTTTTCACGTTCAGCTGGTTGGCAATTTTCTGCGCGATGACAATCCCGTGCGTCGGCAGCTTGTAAGTGTCGCCATGTTGGCTCAGCGAGACGAACTGGCCGAACTTAGCCGGACGCGCCGGCGTGTACAAGTTAATGTCAGCAATCTGCTGGCCGTTGGCTTTCGCCTTGCCGGTGTCGGCCGTCACGACCTGGCGTGCCCGATACTTGCCGGAATCTTTGACGATGCGCAGCGCCTCGGCCTGTTTGCTGGGACTGGCCAGCGCCACGGTGGCCTCGTAGTGAAAGACCTCGTCGTACTGGTGAACGGCGGTGGTCCCGATCGAATCCCGCAAGCCAAACCCGGTCAACAGCAGCCCGGTCCCGCCGGCGATGCCGACAATCGTCATGATCATGCGGCTCTTATAGCGAAACAGGTTCCGGTAAGAGACCTTCTGATTGAACGAGAGGTGGCGCCACAGCGGCTTAATGCGCTCCAGCAGGATCCGCTTGGCGGACTTCGGCGCGGCCGGGCGCATGAGCTCAGCCGGCCGCTCGCGCAGTTCGCGCCGGGTGACCAACCAGGCCGCCCCGACCGTCGCCAGCAGCGAAGCCACCAGGGCGATGGCAAAACTGCCCCACATCAGCGGAATCGTCGGCGTCAGCGGAATCACCATGTCGTAAAGGGACACGACGAACCGCGGCAGGGTCAAGTTGCCGGCGAAGCTGCCGATCACGGCACCCAGCAGGCCGGCCATCAGCGCGTACATCAGGTAGTTGCGGGCGATGGCCCACTTGCCGTAGCCCAGCGCCTTGAATGTGCCGATTTGGCCGCGGGCCTCCTCGACCATCCGGGTGATGGTGGTGAACGTAATCAGCGCGGCAATCAGGAAAAAGAACACCGGGAACACATTGGCAATCGCCGCGATACGGTCGGCGCTGTCGCCAAACGAGGCAAAGCCCGGCAAGTCAGCCCGCGTTTGCCAGGTGTAGCTCGTCTCAATCGCTCCCTTGGCCTTGCGCTTGGCGGCGTCGAGCTTCTGCTGGGCCGCTTCCAGCTGTTGGGTCTGCGCCGTCAGCTCTGGTGTGGTGGTCAGCGCACCCTGCGAGGCCGCCTTGACCTGTTCAGTGGCCGCCGTCAGCTGCTGCTTGGCGGCATCCAGTTTGGCCTGCTCAGCGTTGATGGGCTTCATTGCGGTGTCAAGCAGTTCAGCATTGCGGTCTTCAGCCCGCGGTTTGAAGACCCGCTTCAGCGCCGCAACTTTATCGGCCACATCATCCTTGTAGGCGTTGCTGTAGCTATTTTCACTCTGCAGCTTCGCAAATCGCACGGACAGCAGCGTGGCTACGTCTAGGTTCAGCTCCTTGGGCTGCACATAGGCAAAAAAGCGCACCGTGCCGTCGCCGACATTGGTCGATCCGCGCTCATTGTTGTCGACGTACCGCGGTGAATCTGCGAACCCGACAATTTTAAAGGTGCGACGTTTCAAATCGGCGTCCTTGCTGAAGGTAAAGGTCTGCCCCAAGTGATAGTGGTACTCAGTTTTCGCGTGGGTGTCGAGCAGCACTTCGTCAGCGGCTCTGGGCAGGCGGCCGGCGGTCAGGGTCAGCTGATCCTGTTTGGCCGCTTTTTGATAGCCGTACAGCGCAATGGCCAGATCGTCCTTGCCCCCGGTGACGTACTTGAAGCGGGTCAGCTCGGCCTTGGCGCCGCTCACCTGCTCGGCCGTTTTCACGTCCTGCTTGGTGAACCCGGTGGTCGACAGGAGCTGCACATCGGCCAGCCGCTGGTCCTTGACGGTGCGATCCATGGAATCTTCCAGCCCCGGGCCAGCCGCACGCACGCCGACAAAGGTCAGCGTCCCGAGCAAAATAATCAGGACGATAGCGATGAAACGGCCCTTATTGGCGCCAATCTCACGCCACATGTTCTTCCGCATTGGCTTCATCACGCCGCCCCCTACCACTCGATGTCCGTGATAGGCAGCGGCTTGGCGTTATCGGTGACCGAGCGCACCTTGGCGTCGTTCAGCCGGATCACGCGGTCAGCCATTTGGGCCAGCGCCGAATTGTGCGTGATGATCAAAACGGTGGTGCCGTCCTTGCGCGAGGCGTCCTGCAAAAGCTGCAGGACCTGCTTGCCGGTTTCGTAATCCAGCGCCCCGGTCGGCTCATCGCACAGCAAGAGCTTAGGGTTCTTCGCCAGCGCGCGGGCGATGGCGACGCGCTGCTGTTCCCCGCCGGACAATTGGGAGGGAAAATTGTCGATTCGATCCGCCAGCCCCACGGCCTTCAAGGTCGCCTCGGCATCGCGCGCATCGTCAACAATGGAATTGGCCAGCTCCACGTTTTCTTTGGTGGTGAGGTTCGGGATCAGGTTGTAAAACTGGAAAACGAACCCGACGTTGTGCCGCCGAAATTCAGTCAGCTGCTTATCGTTGAAGCGGGCAATGTCCACGCCGTCGATGATGACCTGGCCGGACGTGGGCACGTCCATGCCGCCCAAAATGTTCAGCACGGTGGACTTGCCGGCGCCAGACGGGCCCAGGATCACCGTGAGCTGGCCCTTTTCGCAGTTGAATGAGACATCGTTGTTGGCGATGATCTCCGTTTCTCCCATTTGGTATTTTTTAAATTCGTTGCGGACTTCGATGTATGCCAAAATTGCCCTCCATTAACCCAACAGTGTGTTGATATAATGCTATTATGCTAGTATGCTCAAATCAGTTCAACCGACAACTCCGGTGATTGATGTCATTAAATCAACAGATACTCCCAAATTGTTTGAAAGAAGGCAACCCCATGGTCGGCACCAAGAACAACCGGCGCGCGCAAGCCACCGAGCGCCAGCTAAAAAATGCCATGCTGACGCTGCTGGCACAGATGCCGCTGGAAAAAATCAGTGTCACCGCGCTGTGCCGCGAGGCGGACATCAACCGCGGTACCTTTTATACCCATTACCAGGACCCGCAGGCCTTGTTCACCGCGATTGAGCTGGATCTGGTCGAACAGGTCAGCGCGTTGGTCGACCAGCCGCGCACCGACATGGCCGCCTGGCTGACCCCGATTCTTACCCTGGTCCGCGAAAACGCCGCGGCGACCGAGATCATCATCCGCAACCTCACGGCCAGCCCGCTGCTGCTCGCGGTGCTTAACCCGCTGCGCGAAGAATCTCTGGCCCGCTACCGCAGCTGGTACCACGAAACTGACCCTGCGATGTTGGACTATTACTTCACGTTCTACCTCAACGGAGCCGTGCAGGTAATCACCAGCTGGCTGAAAAGTGGCGCACAGGAAGCGCCGGCCGCCATTGCCAAGGTGATCGTGCGGGCGGCACTGACGGCGGAACCATGGGCGTAATCCGACTGGCAGATCCTAAACGACAAAATCCTAACGCTGCTCTCTAGCAACTCTGCTTTGCAGAGTTGCGTCGAGTGGCAGACTGTAAACGGCAAAGCCGTTAACAGTCTGCTCAAAAAAAACACCCACCCGACAAAAGTCGGATGGGTGTTTCCCAACGCTGTAGATTACAGCTTTGTAACGTTAGCAGCTTGTGGGCCGCGGTCGCTTTGTTCTACTTCGAAGCTAACAGCTTGGCCTTCGTCAAGCGTCTTGTAGCCGTCGCCTTGGATGGCGGAGAAGTGAACAAATACGTCCTTGCCGTCTTCACCAGTGATGAAGCCGTAACCCTTATCAGCGTTGAACCATTTAACAGTACCCTGTTGCATAATGTGTGAATCTCCTTCATTAATACTAAAGTGACAAAACAACTTGGTAATCGCTGAAAGAAATCCATTATGCTAGCACAACTGTTTCAGTTCATCAATTACTTGAACCTAGTATAACACGGACCACCAAGAAAAACTAATCAAATGTCCACGCAAACGAAAAGATTCGCGTTACAATCAAAAGCAGCGCTATTACATAGCAGAAAGCAGGTCTTTTTTTGAACGACATTAAACCTCTTACGATCAAGCCCAATCTCTTTCACCTGTTCTTCCAGCTGCTGGTCGGTTTCGCGCTGGTGTTCGCGGCCGGCGTCATTGTGACCCGCCAAGGCGCCGTCATCGGCGGCGGGGTCGGCCGCACGATCATGATCGCCGGCTGGGCGATTCTGGCCGTCGCCATTGCCTACTTCATCGTCCAGCTGCTTTCCGGCCTCAGTCACCCGAGCCTGATTTTTGACCACGCGGGCATCACCGACAACACGGCGGTGTTCGCCTGGCGCGGCAATTTCCTGCCCTGGGAAAAAGTGTCCGGCATGGCGGTGATTCACTCGACGTTGATCCTCAAAGTGAAAAATCCCCCGCGCCAGCGCCGCAACGCCTTGATGAAGCAGCTCAGCCGCGAGTTTGACGCCAATTACACAATTGACATCAACCTGATTGCCGAAGCGGACCTGGAAGCCATCAAGACCATCGCCAACCAACTCGATCAAAAAACTGGTGTCTGGCAGCACCTCGGTGAAAATGACTAAATGAACGCCTGACCGTCTGCAACTTCGCAGACGGTTTTCTTTTTCCGCCAGCAAAAAGGCGCTTGCTTCGCGGCAAGCGCCTAAAACTCATTCCATCAGCTTACCAGCCCTGGGCCATCATCGCGTCGGCGACCTTGGTGAAGCCGGCAATGTTCGCGCCGGCATCGTAATCCTCACCCAAGTCGTATTCCTTGGCCGCGGCCACGGACTTTTGGAAAATGTTGACCATAATGTCTTTCAGCTCGCCGTCGACGGTCGCAAAGCTGTCGGCCTGGCGCCGCGAATTCTGACTCATTTCCAGGTCGGACACCGCAACGCCGCCGGCATTGGCAGCCTTGGCCGGACCGAACAGCAAACCGGCCTTCTGGTACTCGGCGATGGCTTCAGGGGTGCTCGGCATGTTGGCGCCTTCGGCCACGGCGATTGCACCGGCCTTAGCAATGCGCGCCGCCTGCTCGCCGTTAATTTCATTTTGGGTCGCACACGGCAGCGCGATGTCGTACGTCAGGCCTTCCGCATCCCACAGCGACCCGGTATGGTACGTCGCGCCGGACACGGCGTTGGCATAGTCGCTCATGCGGCCGCGCTTGACCTCCTTGACCTTTTTCAGCGTCGGCAAATCGATGCCGGCTTCTTGGATCACATAGCCGGTGGAGTCGGACGCGGAAATTACCGTTGCGCCCAGCTCTTGGGCCTTTTGAATCGCATAAATGGCGACATTGCCAGCGCCAGAAACCACGACGCGCTTGCCCGCCAGCGTCTGGTCATTGTGCTTCAGCATCTCGTCGAGGTAATACAGCAGGCCAAACCCGGTTGCTTCAGTGCGGGCCAAGGACCCGCCGTAGCTGAGGCCCTTGCCGGTCAGCACGCCGCGGTCGGACTCGCGCAGCCGCTTGTACATGCCGTACAGGTAACCGATCTCGCGACCGCCAACGCCAATGTCACCGGCCGGCACATCGAGGTCAGGACCGATGTATTTTTGCAGCTCGATCATAAAGCTCTGGCAAAAGCGCATAATCTCGGCGTCGGACTTGCCCTTGGGGTCAAAATCCGAGCCGCCCTTGGCACCACCTATTGGCAGGCCAGTCAGCGAATTTTTGAAGATCTGCTCAAAGCCCAAAAACTTGACGATGGACAGGTTGACCGACGGGTGCAAGCGCAAACCGCCCTTGTACGGGCCGATGGCAGAGTTGAACTGCACGCGAAACCCGCGATTGACCTGCATGTGGCCCTGATCATCCTGCCAGGCGACTTGGAACTGAACCGCGCGCTCGGGCTCGGTCAGGCGTTCCAGAATGCTTGCCGCGATGTACTCGGGGTGCTTGTCGAACACCGGGGTCACCGCATCAAGAAAATTGAACACTGCCTCTTGAAACTCGGGCTGATTTGGGTCGCGCCGCTGAATCGTCTGCTTCACTGCCTCAATATATGCCGTTGCTTGACTCATCGTATCACCTATCTTTCGTTAGATTGCTCAAAGTTTACCATAATCAGGCTGGTAATGACGGCGCTTACCGAAAAAAATCAGGGCCGTTTCCTATTTGAGCCAAAAAAAGTCGCTGCACTCTGGGTGCAGCGGCCGGTTTGTGCAATTAGTTTTCTTGAGGGGCGGCGTCGCGCAGCGCGTCATCCGGTTCAGGCTGGTGTTCAGCTGCGCGCACGGCCGCCTTCATGTCGACCGGGTGGCCATTTTTACGGGCGTCGGCGTATTCGGCCGTTGCGGTGAACAGCAGGTCTGAAGCGGAGTTGACCGCTGTTTCCACGGAGTCCTGGATGACCCCAATGATGAAGCCGATGCCGACCACCTGCATCGCAATATCATTGTTGATGCCAAACAGCGAAGCCGCCATGGGAATGATCAACAGCGACCCGCCGGCAATGCCGGAGGCGCCGGTGGCGGCCAGCGCGGTCAGCAGGCACAGCAGAAACGCGAGTGGGAAGGACACGTGAATGCCCAACGTGGTGCAGGCGGCCAGGGTCATCACCGAAACCGTGATGGCTGCGCCGCCGCTGTTGGCGGAGCCGCCGAGCGGAATCGAGACCGAGTAAGACGACTTGTTTAGCCCGAGATCCTCGCAGGCCTGCAGGTTGATTGGAATGTTGACGGCCGAGCTTCGGGTGAAGAACGCGGGAATGCCCGAGCGCTTCAAGGTCCACAGCGTCAGCGGGTAAGGATTCTGATGCGTCAGGCCAAACACCATCAAGGGATACACGACCAGGTAGACAAACGTCATCGTTCCGACCAAAAGCAGCACCAGCTGGCCATAACGCGCGACGCCGGCAAACCCGGTTTCGCTGATAGTGTTGTAAATCAGGCCGGCGATCCCGAACGGCGCGAACTGGATGACCGTTTGCGCCACGCCGGTGATGGCGCCGGAAATCTCCTTGATCACCGAGCGCGTCTGCTTGGAGGTCAGCCGCAGCGCAAAGCCGATCATTAGCGCCCAAAACAAAATCGACAGGTAGTTGGCGTTGACGATCGCGGCCAAGGGGTTCCCCACCGCGTTTGTCAGCAGATCAGACAGGACTTTGCCCAAACTTTTGGGGGCAGCGGCCGCCGCGACGTGCGCTGCTTTAGGCAAAACCAGGTGAACTGGGAACAGGTAGGAGGCGCCGACTGCGGCAAATGCCGAGAGCAAGGTCGCGCTCAGGTACAAAATGATCACAGTGCCGAAGTGATTCGTGGCGCCGGACTTGTACCCCGAGACTGCCGACATGATCAGGAAGAAAACCATGACCGGCGCGATACCCTTCAACGCGCCGACAAAGAGTTGGCCTAAAATGCCGATTGCTGTCCATGAAGGAACCAGCCAGGCCAGTAGCGACCCCACGGCCAGCCCAATAATGATGCGAACAATCAACGACACAGATTTGTACTTGGCATACATACGCCTCGCCCCTATCAGAAGTAATAAACCGTATTGTACTCGTATCATAAACGACTGTCCAGCAATTAAACACATAAAGCGATTAATTCAAGGATTTATGCCAGGCTTCAGACGCCGTGAGCGCTGATTTTACAGCATAGGTAGCGGTTTCTCACCAGGAGCGCTATTCTAAAGGGGAAACATTTTTGAAAGGCGGGACAAGTATGATTTTAGGTTCGATCGAAGCAGGCGGCACCAAGTTCGTCTGCGCGACAGGCACGGCAGACGGCAAGGTGGAAAAGCAGGTCCGCATCCCCACGGGTACGCCCGAAGAAACTATTCCGGCAGTGATCAAGTTTTTCCAGGACAACCCGGTGGACGCCATTGGGATTGGGACATTCGGCCCAGCCGACATCGACCCGGGCAGCCCCACATACGGCTATATCACGTCGACCCCTAAGCCCGGCTGGCGCGACTACAATTTTCTCGGTGCGATGAAAGCCGCGATCGACGTGCCATACGCCTTCACCACCGACGTCAACGAGGCCGGCTACGCGGAGTGGCGCGCCGGCGCGGGTAAAGGTCACAAGAATATGTTGTACTGGACCGTCGGCACCGGCATCGGCGCCGGCTACATCCACGATGGCAAGCTGCTGCAGGGCTTCTCGAACCCAGAAATGGGCCACATCATGATGCCGCAGCTGCCTGGTGACACCTACAAGGGCCGCTGCCCATACCACGCGAACCACTGTTTGGAAGGCCTGGCGGCCGGTCCCGCCGTTGAGGAACGCGCCGGCAAAAAAGGCACAGAGCTGGCGCCAGACGACCCGGCCTGGGACCTGGAAGCCGACTACCTGGCAATTGCCTGCGTCAACGCGGCCATGATCCTGTCGCCTGACATCATCGTCTTTGGCGGCGGCATCATGCACCAAAAGCAGCTCCTGCCAAAGATTCGCGCCAAGTTTGCCGAGCACAACAACGGCTATGTCGCGACCCCTGACTTGGACGATTACATCGTTCGCATCGGCCTGAACGACGAAGCCGGCGTAATGGGTGGGTTCTTCCTGGCCGCCGACGCATTGAAATAAGTCAAAACGAGCGGCTCACTGAAATTTTCAGTGAGCCGCTCGTTTTATTTTACCTGACGGTCTTTCTCATCACGCCACAAAGCCCAAATCACAAACGGCGTGAACAGCCCAGACACGACCAACTCCATCCATAGATCACCATTAAGTCCATGCGCGAAGTACTGCCAACCCAGCAGCGCTGAGAGCACGATGATTATCAGTAAGCTCCGTTTGACCCACCCCGTTTGCTGGTGATGGCTCATGTCAAAATATCGTTTTTTGACTGCCGGCAATACCGTGATATTGGCTAACAGCATCACGGCAATCAGCAGACCGCCAAGAGGTGTCGTTTTGACTCCGTTCCAGCCAACCAAATTGGCCGCCAAAAAGAAGGTCAAAATCACATCGATCAGCAGCGATGCGCGATACACCTTCCGCGCGTTTTTAACAATTCGTTCTTGGTTCTTCAGATCCTCAACCATATCGGATCCCTCCTTCAATAAAGTATCGAGGGAGACGTGATACAGTCGGCTCAAGTTCAGCAGGCTTTGAATATCCGGAAACGAGCGACCCGTCTCCCAACTGGACACGGTTTGCCGCGCCATGTGCAGATCATCTGCGACCTATTGCTGGGTGAAGTGAAGCTGCTTTCTCGCCTGACTGAGTTGTGCACCGATTGTGATCATATTTGCCTCCGCGACTAAAATTAAAGGAACTTGTCCAAGCATACTAGCAACCAGCTGTGGCGACTAGTATTTCTCGGGAAATGATCGCGCCAAGTTTCTCAGCATCACGCAAAAAGCCGCCTGCGACGTGCGGTCGCAAGCGACTTGATCAAATCAAAAGTAGTTAGGCATTGTCGCCCAGGTGACGCTTCTTTGGGGCGACCTTTGCTTTATCGGCATCGGCGTCCTTGTAACCAAAGAAGTAAGTCAGCAGGAATGCGGCAACCAGTGTGACCGCCGAGGCAATCGCCCAGTTCCAGATGTTCATCGGGTGCGTCCGGCTAACGAAGGACGGGAACCCGATCAGCGAACCGGTGAAACCGTACATGTCAACACCCAAGATTCCGTTGACCAGACCACCGATGGCAGCCCCGATACTGGAAGTGATGAACACGCGGCCGTACTTCAAGTTGACACCATACATCGCCGGTTCCGTGATCCCGAAGAACGCGGAAATCGCGGCGGAAAGTGACAGACTCTTCAGGTTCGGGTTGTGGTGTGTCTTGACCCAAACGGCTAAGGCCCCAGCACCTTGCGCGATCATGGTGACGGACACAATCCCATTCAGGACACTGTGCGGGTCAGCGGAGGACAACTGCGCGGTGATAACAGGAATGACGGCCCAGTGCAACCCGAAGATGACGAGGACTTGGTACAGTCCGCCGATAATCATCCCCGACAGCGGCAGGCTCAAGTGCAGCAACCACTGAATGCCTGCATTTAGTCCAGCCGACAGCACGGTGATCAGTGGCCCGACAACGATCAGGACCGTCAGTCCAACCAAGAAGATCTCGACCAACGGGCTGAAGATCATCCGCAAAACGACCGGCATCCATTTCTTGATCCATGGTTCAACTTTCGATGCCATCCATGCGGCAAAAATCATTGGGAAAATTGAATAGGTGTAATTTGGAATGTGGATCGGAATGCCAAAGATATTGGAATTGATTGTCATCCCCAACACGGTCCCAAAGCTGGCCTTGCCGGTCGCGATCGACACAAGGGACGGATACATCAGAAACGCCCCAATGACCCCTACAATGACGGGATCGGCGCCGAGTTTCTGCGCAGCGGTGAAGCCGACGAGCACTGGCAGGAAGTAGAACGTCGCGTCGCCCATCGCCGAAATAATCGTGTAAGTGGAAGACTTGTCAGACATGCCGAGCATGACCAGGATCATCAAAAGACCCTTCAACATACCACTGGCAGCTAACAGCCCGATCACTGGCATCATGGAACCGGTGATGGTCCCAATCAGCGCACTTGCACCGTGCTTGATGTGGCCCCACGGGGTTATGTATTTCTTCGCGTCAGCCTCTTTTTGCGTTTCCGCCATCACTTGCGCGGTCGCTTCTGGGTTCGCCTTGTTGCTGCCCATTTGCTTAATGGCTTCATCATAAACGTCACCGACGGTTTGGCCGATCACGACTTGGTACTGACCACCGGCACGGGCGACCGAAAGTACCCCAGGAATGTTGGACACTTTGTCGTCATCCGGAATTTGATCGTCCTTCAGGTAAAAGCGCAACCGCGTGATGCAGTGGATCAGGCTGTTGACGTTTTCCTTGCCGCCGACATCCGCGATGACCTGGCGGGCGATGCGGGCGTACTCGTTGTCATCCTTAGCCCCAACTTCGACCTGTGCCTGCTTGACGTCCTTGAGCTCGAGCTCAGCCGCCTCGGCGCCGCCTCTGACTTCGCCTGGCGTCAAGGTCAGGTTCTTCAACACGTCGTTGGTGTTGGTGATTGCGACGATGATCGTGGTCTTCTTGCCGGCCGCGCGGATCGCGTCAAGATCCATCGACCCGATCGCATCGCCGGCCTTAACGACCATGTCAGCGCTGGTGTCGATTTCAAATGGGGCGCCTTTCAGCTCCACCGTGTCGATGCCGAGATGTACCAGCACCTCAACACCGTCATCGGTCCGAAAGCCGATGGCGTGTTTGGTGTCAGCCACCATAACGACCCGGCCACTGACTGGGGCGAAAATCTGACCATCAGTTGGTTCGATTCCAAAGCCATCACCCATAGTTTTGGCCGAAAAGACGGGATCTTGCACCTCGTTGATCGGCATGAGCGTCCCGGAAGTCGGGGCGTATAGTTTCACTACTCCGCTCATTGCTGTTCCTCCTTTGATTCTCTGTATAAGCCAACTGTCGTGTAGGCCGGCATCGTCATGGTGGACCCAAGCTGCAGGTCCGGCACATTGGTGATCAGCACCTGTGCATTTTGGTAAGCCGCCGGCAGCGGCACAATAATGTCATGATCCGCAAAATTATTCAGTGCCAGCAGCCGGGCATCCCCCAGCCGCCGCTCGTACCCGTACAGCCAATCGATATCGTCGCGGTACGGCCGGTAGTCGCCGTCTGCGATCACCGGATAATGCTTGCGCAGTGCGATCAGCTTTTGATAAAACGGAAAGATCTCGCCGTGGGCCAACTCGTTTTGCACGTTGATGGTTGCCTGATTGGTTGGCCGCAGCCACGGCGTGCCGGTCGTGAACCCGGCGTTTGGGCTCTCATCCCACTGCATCGGAGTGCGTGAATTGTCGCGGGCCTTGCTGTGGACGATGGCGAATGCCTCGTCCTTGGACTTACCCTGGGCGATCAAGGTACGATAGGCGTTTTGGGCTTCCACATCAATGTAATCAGCCATCGAGTGATAATCGGGATCCGTCATGCCGATCTCCTCGCCCATGTAAATGTATGGAGTGCCGCGAGAGAGGTGAATGCTGGCGGCCAGCAGCTGAGCAGAGCGGACCCGGTAATGCGCAGCGTCGCCGAAGCGGTTCAGTGCTCGCGGTTGGTCGTGGTTGTTCCAGAATAGCGCTTGCCAACCGCCGCCTTTGTCCAGGCCGGTGCCCCATTCATTGAACAAAGCCCGCAGCTTGGGAAAATCGTATCGCGCGTTCGTCCATTTCTGACCGTTCACGTAGTCCGTCTTCAGGTGGTGGAACTGGAACACCATGCTAAGCTCGTGGTTGGCAGGTTTGGTGTACGCCGTGGCACGTTCAAGGGTCGTGGAACTCATCTCACCGACCGTGATACTGGCTGGGTCCTGACCAAACGAGTTGGCCGCCAGCTCCTTGATGTCCTCTTCAACCACGGGGGTATCGGTGTACAAATATTTGCTCTGGGTCCCTGGCGCAGCATCGACTAGCTTGTCGGCCTTGCCAATGACGTTCAGAACGTCGAACCGGAAGCCGGTCACCCCCTTGTCCCGCCAGAAGTTAACGATATCCACGGCCTCTTGCCGCACCGCCGGGTTGTGCCAATCCAGGTCCGCCTGGGTGGGATCGTATAAGTGCAGATAATACTTGCCAGTATCCGCGAACGGTGCCCAGGCGGGGCCGCCGAACTTCGATTCCCAGTTCGTCGGCAGGCTGCCGTCCGGTTTCGCCGAACGAATATAGTAATACGCCTGGTACTTGGGATCACCGGCCAGCGCCTTTTGGAACCACGCGTGCTGGGTGCTGGTGTGGTTCAGCACCATGTCGAGCATCACCTCGATATGGGCGTTTTTGAGCGCCGCCATCAGGTCCTCGAAGTCCTGCATCGTGCCGAACCGAGGATCGATGCGGCGGTAATCCGCCACGTCGTAACCGTTGTCATTTTGCGGCGAAACAAAGAACGGGTTGAACCAGATCATGTCGACGTGCAGGGACTTCAAGTAGTTAAGCTTGGCAATAATGCCGCGCAGATCACCGATGCCGTCGCCGTCGCTGTCATAAAAAGACTTGGGATAAAGCTGATAAATCACCTTTTGTCCGAGGGTCATGTTGCGCCTCCTTAAAACTGAAAAATACCGTGAAACTAAATCCGCCGGGCAAACTCCTGGAACCGGAAACGGTCCGGCCGGTGCCGCGACTCGGTGTACTGAAAGGTCGTCGTGTCCGTTAGCGAGGTGGCACTGCGCACCACCACGACCACCGCGTTTTCGCCCAGGTGCAGTAGTGCCTGGTCTTGCGCAGTTGCAGGCTCAACGGTGATCTCCTTTTTTGCATAGGCAATCACCAGGTGCAGCTCCCCTTCAAAGTATTGATACAATGAATCCTCCGCGACCGCTTTGCTGATGCTCGGCACCACCGCGGAATCGATGTAGTCGGTATCGATGATCACCGGCTCGTCGTTTACGATCCGCAGGCGGGTAAGCTTATGGGTCATGATCGGCTTGCAGTGGGCATCGACGTCCTCGAACACGTCTGCCGGCAACTTGGCATCCACCTGCTCGATCAGGCGGGTCTTAGAGTTGATGTGTTGGCGCGTGATCAGCTCTTTATAACTGACCACGCCACCAACTGGGAAAACGTACTGCTGCCGGTTAATAACGGTCGAGCCCTTGCCTTTTTGCGATTGAATGTAGCCTTCGCTTTTCAGGCGGGCCAATGCCTTGCGAATCGTGTCCCGCGAGGCCCCGTAAAGCGTCATCAGCTGGCTTTCACTCGGCAGCAGAGCATCGGTCGCGTATACGCCTTGATTAATTTTCTCCATTAAATCCGAGTGGACTAAATCGATTTTGGTCATTTCACGCCTCCTGTAACCGTTTTCCATGGTTCTATCGTATACCTGTACGTACAAGCTGTCAAAGCTTTAAGCCTTATTATATCGGCACTTGTACCGTCCTGTACGTACAGATTCTTTCAAAAAAATGGGCCACTGCACCCAGCCGACGCCAGCGCCTTGACCTAGCGGTACGAAGGAAGCCGGCTACACCGGGCTTTTGCCCGAACCACAAAAAAATTGGCCTGTCCCTTGGTGCACACCAGGTCAGGCCAAGCAAAAAGGCGACCGCGGCCGCCTACGTATGACTATTCAAACACCATTTGGTTCCGGTACAACTCGGCGTAAAAACCGTGCTGAGCCAGCAGTTCCTGATGACTGCCCTGCTCGATGATACGGCCGTGTTGCAGCACCACAATGCGATCCGCGTTGAGAATCGTCTTCAGCCGGTGCGCGATGACAAAACTGGTGCGCCCCTGGATCACGTTATCCATCGCCGCTTGGATCTTGGCCTCGGTGACGGTGTCGACGTTCGACGTGGCCTCGTCGAGGATCAGCAGCCGCGGATCGGTCAAAATCGTGCGGGCGATGCTCATCAGCTGCTTTTGGCCGGCCGAGAAAATGTTCTGTTCATCGGACACCTTGGTCTCGTATCCTTCCGGCAGGCTTTCGATAAAGTCGTGAATGTTGGCCTGCTTGGCCGCGTCGATCACGCGGTCCATCCCCGCCTCCGGTTCGCCGAAGCGAATGTTATCGGCAATGGTGCCGGTGAAAAGCTGCGGGTCCTGGAGCACGATACCGACTGTGTGCCGCAGCTGCGCCAGGTCGAACTCGCGCAGGTCGGTGCCATCGATGGTGATGCTGCCGGAATCCACATCGTAGAAGCGATTAAGCAGGTTCATCACGGTTGTTTTGCCGGAACCAGTGGGACCGACTAACGCCACCATCTGCCCTTTTTGCACGTCGATGGTCACGCCGTGAAGAATCTCCTTGCCCGGCAGGTAGGAAAAGCGGACGTCATCGATTTTCAGGGCATGGTCGATGTGGTCGATCGGTTTCCCATTGGCCGGCCGAACCTCGTCAGGCTGGCTGCGAACCTCGTCGACCCGCCGCGCGCCAGTGATGGCCAGCTGGATCATGCCGTACAGGCTGGTCAGCGTGATGATCGGCTGATAGTACTGCTGGGCGTAGTTGACGAACACCACGACCAGCGCCAGCGCCGCACCGGTGCTCAAACTGCCGCCCAGTGCCAGCCACGAGCCGGCAAAAATCACGATGGCGGTGTTGAGCAGTGACATCCCGGACAACAGCGGGCTGAGAATCCCGGACCAGATTTGGCCCTGAGTCGCCGTCTTGCGCACGCGCTGGTTGTAGGTGTTGAAGCCTTCAACCGAGTCGTGCTGCAGGCCGTTGGTGATGATCACCTTCTGGCCGGTGACCTGCTCGTTGATGTAGCCGTTCAAGGCGCCAATGTCGGTTTGCTGCTGATCCACGGCGACGGCGGCTTTTTTCATCACCAGCGCCGCAATCAGCAGCGCCACTGGCGTCGTGCTCATCGTCACCCAGGCCATGGTGGTGCTTTGGTTGAACATCATAATGAGAATGCCGATCATCTGGGCGATCGCCAGCAGAAAGTCGATCAGGGCCTGGTTCAGCGCGTTGAAAATGTTATCCAAATCACTGGTGTAGCGCGCGAGAATGTCCCCGTCGGAGTGCTGATCGAAGTACTCGACCTTCATCCGCTGCATCTTGCGAAACAGCCCGATGCGCATGGTCCCGGTCGAATACGCAGTGACCTTGGCCAGCAGCCACGACGCAATCAAAAGCGACGACGCATCACCGAAGTAAAACAGCATGTAAAACAGCAGCGTGTGGTGGAACGTGGTCAGGCTGGCGCCGGCCCGCGTGGCCGGGTTCGTCCAGGCCTGCACATAGGTGGTCAGCTCGCTGATGGCACGGCCCAGGTAGGTCGGGGCGATCACGACGCAGGCCGTGCTGATGCCAATGAGCACCGCACTCCAGAAGAACGGCCAGCCGTAAGGTTTGAGGTAATGCCAGTAGTAACGCCCGGCAAGTTTGATGTCTTTCATTACGCCGGCAGCCTCCCTTCCTTAGCTTTTTGCGTTTGGTAAATTTCCTGATAAATCGCATTATCGCGCACCAGCTCCTGGTGCGTGCCCTCGCCGACCACGCGGCCGCCGTCCAGCACCAGGATCGAGTCCGCGCGAATGATTGACGAGATCTTTTCGGCGATGACCACCGTGGTCGTGTGCTTCAGGTCGCGGTCCAGCGCTTCCTGCACCAGCTTCTCCGACTTGGCGTCCAGCGCCGAGGTTGCGTCATCCAGGATCAAAATCTCGGGATTGGCAATCACGCCGCGCGTGATGGCCAGACGCTGCTTTTGCCCGCCGGAAAAATTGGCGGAGCGCTCTTCGACCGGTGCGTCGTACGTTTCCGGCAGGCGCTCGATAAACTCAGCGGCCTGGGCGATTTCCGCGGCGCGGTGCATGCTGGCGGCCGTTGCCTCTTTTTTGACCTGGCGCAAGTTCTGGGCGATGGTGCCGGAAAACAGCGTCGAACGCTGCAGCACAAAAGCTACGGCGTCGCGCAGGGTCGCTTCCGGCAGCTCGCGCACGTCGACGCCGCCAATCAACACGCGCCCGGAATCCGGATCAAACAGCCGCGCGATCAGCTGGGCCAGGGTCGTTTTACCCGACCCAGTCGCGCCGACAATGCCAAGCATTTGGCCGGCCGGCACAGTGAAGGACACGTCTTTCAGCGTTGGCGTTTCGTCGCCGGGATACGTGAAAGTGACGTGGTCGAACGTGATGTCACCGGCGACCTTTTTTCCCGGGCCGTCCACGAAGTGCATGCTCGGCTGGTGATCAAACACCTCTTTCACCCGCCCCATTGAAATGAACGCACGCGAGGCGAAGGTCATGATGAACGAACCGTTGATCACGGCAAAGAGAATCTGGCCGAGGTACGAGGTGAAGCTGGACACCGCGGCGATGTACGCCGGGTGCGCCAGGACCTGCGTGCCGACCAGGTAGACCGAACCGGCAATGGCCACGTTGGCGGTCAGGAAAAAGGCCGGCATCAGCACGGCGAACAGCTCACCGATGCGCGTGGTGACATCGCGCAGCTCATCAGACGGCTTGGCGAAAGTTTTGATCTGGTTGTCCTCCTGCACGAAGGACTTGACCACGCGAATGCCCATCAGATTTTCCCGGGCGACGGTGTTGACGTTTTCGATCAGCTGCTGGGTGCGGCCAAAGAGGCTGCTCATCTGCCGAAAGGCGACCACGGCGACCAGGACGATAATCACCAGCATGGCGAGGATCACCCACCACTGCTGCGGCATCGTGGTCAGCGCCAGGGCCAGCGCGCCAAAAAACAGCAGCGGAATGCGCGTCACCTGCTGAAAGGCGGCCATCACCGCCCCTTGGATCTGCTGCACGTCGTTGGTCATCCGCACCACCAAATTGGACGCCGAGAAAGTCTCGATGTCCGCGTACGCGAACGACTGGACGTGGCGGTAAATGTCGGCCCGCAGATCGGTGGCCACACCCAGCGCCAGGCGCGCCGAGTACACGGTGTTGACGATCCCGCCGGCAATGCCGACCACTGCCAGCACAATCAGCCAGATGCCGTTTTGCCACACCGCCGTGCGGTCATGCGCCATGATGGCGGTCATCACCGTTTGCAACAGCCGCGGCTGCCACAGGGTCGCAAAGACCAGCACCAGCACGGCCAGCGTCGAAATAAGGGCGTCCTTTCGGTATTTTTTCAGGTACGGTAAAAGCACTTTCATGTGGTTTCTCCTTAAAATCTCAGTTTGACCAGCTTACCCGAATTTTTAATAACTAGCAAGTCAAAAAGGGGCCGGTGCTGCTGCCAGCGCCGAACCCCCCAAACCTTCACATAAACTTTTCTGCACTTCCGGCCGGCACGCGCACCAAGTCGCGTGCGACCAGTTCCTCAGCGATTTGCACCGCGTTCCAGGCTGCACCTTTCAGCAGGTTGTCCGACACGACCCAGAGGTTGTACGCGCCTGGGGTCTCCTGGTCCGGCCGGATGCGGCCAACAAAGGTGTCGCGCGACCCCGCCGCGTTGATCGGCTGCGGGTAAACCTGGTTAGCCGGGTCATCCTGGACGACCAGGCCCGGAAAGCCGCTCATGGCCGCGCGCAGGTCGTCGGCACTCGGCGTATTGCCCTCGCCAACTTCAAACCACACGGACTCGCCGTGCGCGATCGGCACCGGCACGCGGACGCAGGTCGCGGTGACCTTGATGGCCGGCGAGTTCTTGTCACCCAGCATGATTTTCTTGGTTTCGTGGATCATTTTCCACTCTTCATGCGTGTAGCCGTCTTCCTCGAACACGTCGATCTGCGGCAACAGGTTGAACGCCAGTGGGTAGTGGTGCTCGGCGCCTTTCACAGGCAGCACGGCCGCGTTCATCGGCTTGCCTGCCAGGTAATCGCGGGCCTCGTCTTCGAGTTCATTGATGGCGCTTTGCCCGGCACCACTGGCCGCCTGGTAGGTCGAGACAATGATGCGGCGCAGGCCGAACGCGCGGCGCACGGGCTCCAGGGCCATCATCATCTGGATGGTCGAGCAGTTGGGGTCAGCGATGATGCCGTTGTGGTGGTTGAGCGCGTCGGGATTGACCTCGGGCACGACCAGCGGCACGTTGTCGTCCATGCGAAAATGTGACGTGTTGTCCACGCACACGGCGCCGCGTTTAACGGCCTCGGGCAAGAGCTTGGCGGAAACCGAACCACCAGCAGAGGCCAGCACCAAGTCGACGCCGTTAAAGGAATCGGGTGTCGCTTCCTCGACCGTCACCGGCTGGCCCTTGAAGGTCAGCGTTTTGCCGGCAGAGCGCGACGACGCCAACAGGTGGACTTCCTTGACGGGAATCGTCGACTGTTCGAGTTGTTCGATCATGCGCGTGCCGACCGCGCCGGTCGCGCCTAAAATTGCCACCACATATGCTTTTGCCATTGTGCTACTCCTTTTGGGCCACGAAGCGCTGGATGCGCCTTGCCGCCTCAGTCAAATTCTCGGTCGACGCCGCGTACGACAGGCGCACGTGCCCCTCCCCGCCTGGGCCAAACACCGAGCCGGGCACCAGCCCGACCTTTGCGTGTTCAGCCAGGTCGTACACGAACTGCACATCATCGGTGCCAAATTGGGCCGGCAGCTTGGCGAAAATGTAAAACGCCCCGGCCGGCTTTGGCGCTGAAAAGCCGACCTGCGTCAGGGCCGCCATCATGAGGTCGCGCCGCTGTTGGTAGACTTTTTTCATTGCCTCGGCATCGCCGTCTCCAGCCGGGCTCATCGCCTCTTCAGCCGCCTTCATCATCGGGCTGGCCGCCGTCGTCACCATAAACTGGTGCATTTTGCCGGCCAGCTTGATCAGCCGCGCCGGGCCGGCCAGATAGCCGATGCGGTAGCCGGTCATCGCGTGGGACTTGGAGAGACCGGAAATCAGCAGGGTCTGGGACGGCAACAGGTGCGCCAAGCTGAGGTGCTTTTCCTCGTAGCTGAGTTCGGCGTAAATCTCGTCGGACAGCACCAGCAGGTCGGTATCGGCGATCACCGCCGCCAGCGCGCGCAGCTGCGCGTGCGTGTAGGTCGCCCCGGTCGGGTTGCTCGGGTAATTCAGGACCAGCCCCTTGGCGTCTGGGTGCGCCGCCAGCGTGGTTTGCAGCAGCTGCGGCGTCAGCAAGTAATCCGGCGCGGTGTTGACCTGCACCACGTTCAGGCCAGCCACGGTCGCGACCGCCTCGTACAGTGGAAACGTCGGCGTGGGAATGATGATGGTGTCGCCGGGGTTGAACAGCCCCGCGATGGCCGCGTGAATGCCTTCGGTGGCGCCAACGCTCACGACGACTTCGCTTTGCGCGTCGTAATGCGCGTCAAACGTGGTCGCCAGGTAATCGGCGATCTCCTGGCGCAGCTTTGCGTAGCCAAACGACGGCGCGTAATGCGACCAGTCGGCATCGATGGCGGCGTCCGTCGCCTGTTTAATGTGCTCGGGTACCGCAAAGTCCGGCTCGCCCAGGGTCAGCTTGATGATCCCAGGAATCGGGGAAATTTTGTTGTCGACCTCGCGGATGGCGCTGGGCGGCACGGCCGCCACCTGGCGATTGCCGAGGCCGGCCAGACTTTTTTTCAATTCAGGCATAATCAGTTTTCCTTCTATCTAATGAATTTACAGCAGTGCATCCAGACCCACGGTCAAACCGACCGGCAGCGTCTTGACCTGGCGCGCGGCCAAGGCCACGCCCGCCATGAAGCTCGAGCGGTCAAAAGAGACCTGCTTGATCGACAGGCTTTCCCCTGCGGCCCCGAACACGACTTCCTCCTGGGCCACATAGCCCGGCAGGCGCAGCGCGTGCACTGGCACGTCGTCCAGCCACTCGCCGCGCGCCGGCGCATCTTGGTGCGGGGCAGCCGGCTTTTTGGTCCGAGCGTCGGCAATCAGCTTGGCGGTCGCCTTAGCGGTGCCGGACGGCGCGTCCAGCTTGTCGGAATGGTGCGCCTCAACGACCTCGGCGTCCGGGAAGTACTTGGCAGCCTTGGCGGCAAATTGCATCATCAACACCGCCGAAATGGCAAAGTTCGGCACGATCAACAGGCTTTGCTCGTTGCCCTGGGCAATCGCGCCCAGCGCCTCTTGGTCGCCTTGGCTCAGCCCACTGGTGCCAATCACGGCGTTCATGCCGTGGCTGAGCGCATACTCGGCGTTGGCGCGCGCGGCCTGTGGCAAGGTAAAGTCCACCCAGACGTCGGCTTGAACGGTGATGTCAGCCAGGCTGGTGAAAACCGGAAACGCGGCCTGCTCTTTGGCCTCCGGCGCCAAACCGCCAACGATCGTCAGGTCCTGTTCGCCGGCCATCATGGCTGCGACCTGCCTGCCCATTTTGCCGAAAACGCCGGCTAGAAAGACGGTTGTCATTGCGCGACCTCCAATTCTCCCAGTGAATCTAGGACGACCTGAGTTTCCGTTTCGTTCAGCGGCACCATCGGCAGGCGCAGGCGGTTTTGAATCTCGCCGCGCCGGCCCAGCGCCATTTTCACCGGTGCCGGGGACGGATAGGCAAACAGCGCGTGCATCCGCGGCGTCAGCCAGGCCATCTGCTGATCGGCGGCCGTGATCGCACCGGCGGCCAGTTCGTCGATCACTTGCTGCATCTGGTTGCCGTACAGGTGCGACGCGACGGAAATCACGCCGCGCGCCCCCACTTTCAGCGCGTCTTCGAACTGATCGTCGTCGCCAGTGTACACGGCAAAGTCCTTTGGCAGGTGCTGGACCAGCCAGGCGAGGTCTTCAACCGTCGTGCATTGCTTGACGCCTTGAATGTTCGGGTGCTTGGCCAGCTGCGCAAGCGAAACGTTCGACAGCTGGACCACCGAACGGCCCGGAATGTTGTAAATGATGACGGGTTTGGCACTGGCGTCGGCAATCGCCGTGAAGTGGGCGATCATCCCTGCCTGGCCAGGCTTGTTGTAGTACGGCACCACGGCGAGCACTGCGGTGATGGCGGAAATCGATGAAACCTCCTTGGCAAACGCGACAGACTCACGCGTGGAGTTGGTGCCAATGTTGGCGACCAGCGCCGCGCGGCCTTTGAGAACCTGACCGACGTGCTCGAACAGGCTGACTTTTTCCACGTGCGACAGCGTTGGCGATTCGCCGGTGGTCGCGCCGACCACCAGCCCCGTGGTGTGCTCGGCGAGCAGCCGCTCGATCAATTTGTCGAGCGCCGGGTAGTCAATTTCGTCGTGTTCATTAAACGGCGTAATCAGCGCTGTCAGGATCGGATGATTTTCTAACATATTATGCTTCCTCCATGCGATGCTTTAAAAAGCCAACAAACGCGTCCACGCCCGGTTTCAGGGCCGCCTCGTCGGGGGTGAGCTCAGCCGAATGCAAGCTGTGCGCCGGATCGTTCACGCCCAGCCACACCATGGTGCCGGGAAACTGCTGCAGTAAGAACCCAAAGTCCTCACCGGTCATGGCCGGGGCAATGTCGGCAAAATCAACGGCTGGCGCCTGCTTCATGTAACTGATCAAGTCGGCGGTTTGCGCCGGGGCGTTTTCCACTGGCATGTAGCCGCCTTGGATCAGCTTCAGGTCGGCCTTGACGCCGTATGTGGCAGCGACGCCTTCTGCAATCTGCCGCACGCGGGCTTGCATCATTTCGATGTCGGCTTGGCGAAAGGCGCGAATCGTACCGTCCAGCCGTGCCGATCCGGCGATCACGTTGCCGATGGTGCCGGCGTGGAAGGTGCCCAGGGTGACCACCCCGCCGCGGACCGGATCGACATTGCGCGACACAATGGTTTGCACCTGCATCACGAACGCGGCGGCCGCCACGATGGCGTCATTGGCCTTTTGGGGAAAAGCGGCGTGACCACTTTTGCCAGTGAACGTCAGGTGAATCTCCGTCGTGCCGGCAAACAAGGTGCCCATGCGGGTCGCGATTTGGCCGGCCGGCAGCGCGGGATTGTCGTGCAGCCCGTAAAATTCGTCGGGCCGCCACTGGCCCTTGAAGGCGCCGGCGTCAAACACGCGCTTGCCGCCGTACTCCGCCTCTTCCGCTGGCTGGAAAAAGAACACCAGGTTGTCCTTGGGCTGATGGGTGGCAAAATACGCCAGAATGCCCAGCGCGACCGTCATGTGCACATCGTGGCCGCAGGCGTGCATCACGCCTGGGTGGTTCGAGGCGAACGGCAGGCCCGTTTTTTCCTCGACCGGCAGCGCGTCGATGTCGGTGCGGTAGCCCAGCGTACGGCGCGGCGCCGTGCCAGCCAGGTGCACCAGCAGCGCGGTTGGCACCTCCTCGACGTGCTTGACCGTCAGCCACGAGCAGTCCAGGTGCTGCACAAATTCTTCGATGTACGCCTGAGTTTGGACCTCGTGCAGCGCCAGTTCCGGAATGCGATGCAACGCGCGCCGCACCGCGATCAGTTCGGCTTCAGTTAAAGTGGCCATGAATTTGCCTTCCTATAGTTTGCGCAGCGCATCGATCAGGCCGGTTTCGCCTGCGGTCTTCGCGTCCTTCATCTTGATCACCTTGGCCGGGACGCCGGCGACGACCGCACCCTCCGGCACGTCGTCGATGACAATGGCCCCGGCTGCCACGACCGCCCCTTTGCCGACGTGCACGCCTTCAATCACCACGGCATTGGCACCAACCAGCACGTCATCTTCAATGATCACCGGGGTGGCGCTGGCTGGCTCAACGACGCCGGCCAGGACCGCACCGGCCCCGATGTGGCAGTGTTTGCCAACCGTGGCGCGGCCGCCCAGCACGGCGCCCATGTCGATCATCGACCCGGCCCCAATCTTGGCGCCGATGTTGATAATGGCACCCATCATGATCACGGCGTTGTCGTCGATGGTGACATGCTCGCGGATGATGGCGCCAGGCTCGATCCGTGCGTTGATTTTGCTGATGTCCAGCATTGGCACGCCGGTGTTGCGGCCTGTGGTTTCAACCCGCAGCTGCGAGATAGCGTCGCGGTTTTCAGCCAGCCACGGTGAGAGCTTGGCGGCATCCCCGTATAGCTGGCCGGTTTTAACGTCGAGAAAAGCCTGGACGCCGGCCGGCACCGCCGTGAGCTTTTCAATGTCCCCTGCCAACGTCACGTGCATCGGTGTGGTTTTCGGGGCGCTGGCGATGTAGTCAATAATTTGTTCCGCGTTGAATTCAGCCATGTTTTTTCCTCCTAGAAAATGAAAAAGTCCATCCGGCAACGCTCGCCAGATGGACAGCAAATAGTCCAATTAATTGACGATAGCGCCCCGCATTGCTGCGACAGTCCGCCGGATCTTCTCCAGCGGCCCAACCGCTCACCGTTAACACGCCGGTGAGGATTTCGGCGGTGTTCCCTTTTGCCTGCCTTCAACGCATGTGCTTTGCTCGGGCAGGTTACTGATGGCGACCGCAACCTCTATCTTTTTCGTATGTGATTGACATTAGCTTACGATTAAAATACCTAGCCGTCAACCCTTGACATGGACCGACCCCTTTGGTTATGTTGGAGCCAATTGATTAGAGAACGGGGAGACAAAAATGAAGGTCATCAAATTTGGGGGCTCATCGCTGGCAACTGGGGCGCAGCTGGCTAAGGTCATTAAAATTGTGCAGGCCGACCCAACGCGCCAGGTCGTGGTCGTTTCGGCGCCGGGCAAGCGCGACAAAACCGACGTGAAGGTCACCGACCTGCTGGGCCAGCTGGCCGACCAAGTCCTCGCGGGCAAGGACCCGGCGGCACTGATTGAAACCATTCTGGCACGCTACACTGAGATTCAGCAGCATTTTGGCCTGACCGATGACGTGGTGGCGCGCCTGCGTCAGCACCTGCAGCAGCTCGCTAAGGCGACCTACCCCGGCGTGGACTACCTGCGCTCCGCCTTCATGGCGCAAGGCGAGCACATGAACGCGCAGCTGGTTGCCGCCGTGATGGCGAACCTGGGCATGAGCGCCCGGTTCGTCAGCCCCAAAACGCTTGGCATCACCCTCACCGGCAAGCCCGGCGCCGCCCTGGTGGCAGACGACAGCTATGCCCGCCTCGCGCAGTTCACGCTGCAGCCAGGCGAGGTCATTGTCGTACCCGGCTTTTACGCTTACGACGCGGCCGGCAACGTACTGACCTTCGCGCGCGGCGGCTCGGACATCACTGGCTCGATCCTGGCCAAGGGGCTTTCCGCTGACCTGTACGAAAACTTCACCGACGTCTCCTGGGTGTACGCCGCTGACCCCGGCATCGTTGACCACCCGCGGGCCATCAGCACCCTGACTTACCGGGAAATGCGGGAGCTCGCCTACGCCGGCTTTTCCGTGTTCAATGACGAGGCACTGATTCCCGTGATCGAAGCGGGCATTCGCGTCAACATTAAGAACACCAACGCGCCGAACGACCCGGGCACCATCATCGCGCCGACCAAAAACGTGCAGCACCACCATCACATCACCGGCGTCGCGGCCAAAAAAGGCTTCACCGCCTTGTACCTGCACCACTACCTGATCAACCAGGAAGTCGGCTTCACCCTGAAGCTCCTGCAGATTCTCGCCAAGTACGGTGTCTCGTACGAGCACATGCCATCCGGGATCGACGATTTGACCCTGATCATCGACGAAAATCAGCTGACGCCGCAAATCAAGGACCAGATCGCTGCCGAAGTCCGCGCCCAGATCCACCCCGACGAGCTGGAATGGCTGCCGGACTTTGCCATCGTCATGGTCGTCGGCGAGGGCCTGTACGCGCGGCCGGACCTAGTCGCTCGCATCATGGTCGCGCTGGCCGACGCCGGCATCGAGCCGTCTGTCATCAACCAAGGCGCCTCAAAAATCGGGTTGATGCTGACGGTGCCAACGGCCAAGGCCGCAGCCGCCGTCTCCGCGATTTACGCGCTCAGCTGCAATAAGCAAACCGCCGCGGCCAAGTAACCGGCCGCACGCAAAAACCGGCCAGACTGACGAGAAACGGTGTCAGTCTGGCCGGTTTTTAGTTCGACCAGGTAAAAATGCCCCAGCGCTTAGTCGTCTTCGGCGGCTTGAGCGTCTCAAACCGCTTGACCGCAATGCCGGACGTGGCCTCGGCCCGGGCGTCGACTGCCAGCAGAAAGTCCACCAGCTGCGCCGTGAGTTCGTCCGTGTAACCTGGCGACTGCACCAGTCGGGCATCCAGCCACGCGCTGGGGATCCGGTAATCATCGTACCAGCGCCGCACCCCGTCGGCCGGCTCTTCGTCAAAGCGCAGCACCCCGTCGATCTGGCGCGCGACCTTGGCAATGTCCATCTTCCTGACCTGCGGGCCGAACAGCCAGCGCACCTCAAAGTCTTTTTCCGGCTCAAAATCGTAGAGCCCGGCCAGGGAGTACTTGTCCTGCAGGCTGCGAATGCCCATTTTTTCCAGGCTGGCGGCCGCGGCCTGCCAGCCCTTATCTGTCCGCGAGGCGCCGTACACCAAAATCTCCAGGTCCTTGTCGGCCGCCTTGGTCGCAAACGCCCCGGCGGTCGACCCGCGCATCAGGTCCAGCGTGATCAAGATCCCAGTGAGCATTTCGCCGCCCTTCACCGGATCCATCATGCCAAAAAGCCGACTGGGAATATCCTGCACAATGGTCGGGTAATTGGCCAGGTAACGCTTCAGGTAAGGCGTGCGGAAGCGGACCTGCGGCGCCACCAGCACCGCATCGATGTGGGTGCCGATGTCGTACGCGGTGTCCGGCCGGACCGCGTCCACGCTGCCGTAAGTGAACACTAAGTCCGTGGTCGAAACCCGCTCATCCTGAAGAAAACTGCGAATGTCGTCCATGCGGGCGGTCAGGCTGGGCTCAATCGTGTTGATGCCCTTGACCATCCGGGCGCAAAACAGGCTGGAGGAGCCGCCGCCTGCACAGCAGAATAATAGATTCAAATGGCCGCCTCCCCGTATTCGTTGCCTTCTATTTTATCACATAAAAACAGCGGACCGGCGCAACCAATCCGCTGCTTCAGGCTTTTGGGAACGGTCTTAGAACTTGTAGTTCCAGGCCGGCACTTCGGTACTCTTGTACGTCTTCTTGATCACGTTGGCCACGGCCTTCGTCTGGTAGGCCTTCACGATCTTCTTGTACGTCTTGTTGTTCTTGTCCTGCTTGCGGGCCACGATGATGTTGATCCATGGCTGCGACTTCTTGGTGATCTTCTCGCGGTAAATCGCTTTTTCCGGGTTCAGCTTGGCATCGACGGCAATACCGGAATTGATGACCGATGCGTCAACGTCAGAAAGAGTGCGCGGCAGCTGAGCGGCGTCCAGTGGCTTGACGTTCAGGTCCAGCTTGTTGGTCTTGATGTCGGCCGGGGTTGGCAGCTCGGTGTTCTTGAGCGTGATGAACCCAGCGGTTTCGAGCAGTTCAAGCGCGCGGCCTTCGTTGGTCGGGTCGTTCGGGATCGAGACCGTATCGCCTTTTTTCAGATCCTTCAGGCTGGAGATTTTCTTGGAGTAAACGGCCAGCGGCGCCAGAATGGTCTTGCCGATGCTGACCAAACTGCCCTTGTTGGACTTGTTCCAGTTATCCAGGAAAAACTGGTGCTGGAAGGCGTTCAGGTCGATGTCGCCAGCCTGCAGGGACGAATTTGGCTGGTTGTAATCGCCGAATTCCTTAATCTTCAGGTTGATGTGCGCATTTTCCTTATCCAGCTGCTTTTGCACGGCCGCCCACACGGTCTTATCCGCGCCGACAATGCCGACCGAGACGTTTTGCGTCTTCGGCGCCGCAGAAGCGCTCTTGCCGCATCCGGCCAACAACGTGCCCAACGCAACGGCTGCAACAGCCAAAACCTTAAAACGTAATTTCATGATGATTCCTCCTCGTATTTTCCCTTGTGGGTGAAACGATATTGAATGGGTGATGGTCCCCGTGCTTCTCTAGTCGCTCGTGCAAGCACGAGCGCCGTCGAGTGGCAGGCTGTAAACGGCAAAGCCGTTAACAGCCTGCTCAAAAAAGTCCGCCCACTTCTAACATGGTTAGTTAGAAGTGAGCGGACCCACGGTACCATTCTAATTCGGCTGGCGAACCAGCCCTCAGCAACAGACAAACATCTGTGTGCGAGATAATGGTCGCCGTCCATCACAGCCTTGCTTGCGCTCGGTGTGCCTATTATGTCGAGCCATCTTCGCGCTGCCTCACTACCCCGCTCTCATCAACTCGGGTTTTCTGGTCAGTCCCAGCTGCGCTACTCACTCAACGTCGTTTCAGTAATTTTTAACTTAAGGCCAGAATAGCACAGCAAATTTTAATGTCAACCATTGCATTTTAAAAAGTTTACGCCTATGTTTTGATGCGAAGGAGTGATCACAACATGGACGAAGCAACAGCATTTTTGCAGCAATTAGTACAAATTGATACCAGTACGGCAACAACCAACGAATCACAAGTCGCGCACGTGATTCAACAAAAACTGGCAGCGGCCGGGATCGACAGCAAGCTGATCCCTTACGCCAAAAACCGTGACAACCTGGTCGCCGAATTTGGGACCGGCAAGCCGATTTTTGCCTTCACCGGACACCAGGACGTCGTCAACGTCGGCGACCTCAGCAAGTGGACTTACCCGCCGTTTGAGGCCCACATCGAAGACGGCAAACTGTACGGGCGCGGCGCCTCAGACATGAAGTCCGGGCTGGCCGCCGAGGTGCTGGCGTTCATCGCGCTCAAGCAAAGCGGCTTCGACCACCACGTCCGCCTGATTCTCACCATCGGCGAAGAGTACGGCGCGATGGGTGCCCAGCAGCTGACAGACGCCGGTTACGCCGACGACATTGACGCGTTGCTGGTCGGCGAGCCGACTGCCGGAAAGATTGAGTACGGCCACGCGGGCTCATACAACTACAAGGTCAAGAGCTACGGCAAGTCCGCCCACTCGTCCCTCCCGGCGCTGGGCACCAACGCCATCGTCAAGCTGACCGATTTCATCGTGGCCGAGCGTCACCTGTTTGACGACGTCCCGGTCGATCCGGTCATCGGGCCGCTGGTTCACAGCGTCACTGTGCTGAAGGCCGGCGACCAAGTCAACACCATCCCCGACTACGCGGAACTGGCAGGCAATATCCGGCCGACCCCGAGCTTCATCAACGAGAAAGTCACCGCGCGGCTCAAGGACGCCGTGGCCAAAATCGATGCCAAGGGCGATGGTTCGCTGAAGTTTGAACTGACCCACACCTTCTACCCGGTGCTCACGCCCACCGACAGCAAACTGGTCACCCGCGCCAACGAGGCCATCGAGTCCGTTTCCGGCAGCAAACTGCCGCTAACGGTTTCCCATGGCGCCACCGACGCCTCTGACTTCACCAAGTCCAAGAACAAGTTCGAGACCATCATTTATGGTCCCGGCAACGAGGACAAGATGCTCAGCCACCAGGTCAACGAGTACGTCTCCCTGGACCGCTTCCACACGGTGATCAAGGAGTACGAGGCCATCGCGCGGCACTACTTCGACTAACGCTCGGGCAATCAAAAAGGCGAGGAATCCGCTGATCCCTCGCCTTTTGTGTGGCCGTAAGAATTAATTTTGGCCCAGCAATTCTTTCAGTGTTGGCGCCTTTGAATCCTTTTCCGACAGCTGCTCGCGGTCGGTAGGGTCAATTGCGATTGGCCAGTCCACGCCCAGCGCCGGGTCCAGCGGGGTCAGCGCGGTGCCGGCCATCCCCTTGACCCATTCGTTGTCGAAGAAGTACAGGTACTCGGTGCCATCTTCCAGCGCCTGGAATCCGTTGCAGACCCCTTGAGGCACGAAGACCTGAACGCCCGGCTTAAGCGGCACGGTGGCCACTGCACCCAGCGTCTTGCTGTTTGGCCGCGTGTCCACGTAAACGCCCAGCGCTGACCCGTAAGCCACCGTGACCAGCTTGTCCATCGCCTCACCGTGCAGGCCGCGTACGGCGCCGCGCTTGGAGCGGGTCAAGTTGATCTGCCGCCAGGCGCCAATCGTTTCCGGCAGGATATCGGCATAACTGCTGCCGCGGTATAATTCGCGCACCGTGCCGCGGTCATCTGTCACCATTTTGGCGCTGATGACCTTCAGGCCGTCAATCTTTGAGTCCTTTTGTGCTAAAGGTTCGATCTTGGTTTCCATTTTGCTGCTCCTCATCATTCAATTGGCCCGGCCGCTGACTTACCGGCGGGTCCAGTGTTCTATTTTATCATTCGTGGCAATCAGCACCTCGTCGGTCATGCCCAAAAACAAGCCGTGCTCGACGACGCCGACTGTGCTGTCCAGCATCGCGGCCAGCCCCGCCGGAATTGGCAACGGATCGACGTGCAAATCGATGATGTAGTTGCCGTAGTGCGTCACGTAGCGGCTGCCATCGGCCTTTTGGCGAAACGCGGGCTTTAAGCCTTGCGCGTCAAAGCGGCGAAAGTTCTGCTCACAGGACACCGGCAGGACCTCGACCGGCAGCGGAAAACCGCCAAGCCGGTCGACCACCTTGCTTTGGTCAACGATCCACACGTTGTGCTTGGCGTTGATCGCCACGTTTTTCTCTAGCGTCAGCGCCCCGCCGCCGCCTTTGATGCCGTCGAGGTGATGATCCACCCGATCGGCGCCATCGACGCACAGGTCCACCTGGTCAATATCGGCCAGCTCGCTGACCGTGAAGCCGTTTTGCTCGAGCTGCTGCTTGGAGCGGTTCGACGTCGTGACGATTGCCTTCAGATTCAGCGGTGTCTGCTTGTTGCGCGCGCCCAGCAGATCAATGAAAAACGCCACCGTTGAGCCGGTGCCGACCCCGAGCACGGTGTGCGGCTGCACCATCGCGACCGCCTGGGCGGCCGCTTGCTTCTTCAGTTCATCCTGAGTTGCCATGATTGCCTCCTATCGTGATTAAATGTCCTTACTCAGTGTATCGAGCGGCGCAGGCCTGCGCAAATTTTTTTGACCGCGGATATGAAATAAAATTTCAACGGTGGGCCGAGTGCGCTATCATTAAGGGAAAAGGAGGCAGCTTCTATGTTAGCAGTCGGATTGATGTCAGGGACGTCCCTAGATGGCGTGGACGCCGCGCTAGTCGAGCTCACCGGCACCAGTGAACAAACCAAGGTCAGCTTGAAAGAATTTATCACGGTACCTTTTAGTGCGACAGAAAAAGCACAGATTCAGGCACAGCTGGCCAACGCGACGTCCAGCGTCGAGGGCTTGTGTAGCCTCGACTTTGCGCTGGGCCGCAGCTTTGGCCAGGCGGTGCTGGCAGTTTGCCAAAAGGCTGGGATTTCCAGCGATAATCTTGTCTTTGTCGCCAGCCACGGCCAAACGCTTTACCACCTGCCGGATCCCCCGGAGGGCGAAACGCGTAGCACCATGCAGCTGGGCAACGCAGCGATTATCGCCGAGCTCACCCACACTACTGTGGTGTCGGATTTTCGCGCCCGCGACATGGCCGTGGGTGGCCAAGGTGCACCCATCGTGCCGTACTCCGAGTACGTGCTATATCGCAGCCCTGATCACACCCGCATCTTGCAAAATATCGGCGGCATCGGCAACGCCACCATCATCAAGCAAAACGCCAAGCTCGAAGACCTGTTTGCCTTCGACACCGGTCCGGGCAATATGGTGATCGACGAACTGTGCCGCCACTTTTTCCATGAGGAGTACGATGACGGCGGCAAACACGGCGCGGCGGGCACGGTTAATCAGACCGTGCTGCAGGCACTGCTGAAGCATCCCTACTTCGCCGAACAACCGCCCAAAACGACGGGCCGTGAGGTGTTCGGCAAGCAATACACCGAAGCGCTGCTGGCCAACTATGACTTGAAAGCAGACGACTGGATCGCGACAGCCACCGCGCTGACGGCTCAAACCATTGCCGATGCGATCAAGCCGTTCGCGCCAGCCGGCACGCAGCTCATCGTGGGCGGCGGTGGCAGCTACAACCCGACCCTGCTCGCCATGATAGCCAAAGCCGCCCAGGGCGTTGAGGTCCTGACTCAAGAGCAGCTGGGCTTGCGCTCCGACGCCAAGGAGGCCATTGCCATGACCATTCTTGGCAACCAAACCTTGCACCATCTGCCAAGCAACGTGCCCAGCGCCACCGGAGCCAGCCGGCCCGTGATCTTGGGCAGCATGACTTACTACGATTAAGCTTCCGGCCTGCCGCAGCACTGCGGTAGGCATTTTTTTGACCGCGCCGCCATGCAAAAAGGCCGCCGACAAGTCGGCGACCTTCGCGTGCTGCTGTATCTTTACATGTGACCCTTCTTCAGGAAGTAACTGTGCTCTTCGGTCATGAAAATCACCGCGAACAAAGCGCAAAAACCGTAAAGGATCGTCGAAGCCACACTGTTCATGTGCGGCCAAATCAGATACGGGATGATCATCACCAGAAACGATGACAATGCCCAAATCCAGCGGTTAATGTTGATATTCCGCGCTTTCAGCCCGGCGATGGCCCACTGACTCAAGGCAAACACAATCAGAAAGCCAGCGAAGACGAGTATCCAGTAAAACATATCAACACCTCAAATTCTTTTAGTCAGTGGCAGCTGCGGCGTCACGCTTAGCCTGGGATTCAGAATCCTGACCGTTGCCATTGATTTCGTCAGAGTACATCTTGTTATCGTAAGCCTTCACGAACGGGAAGTAAATCACGGTCGCAACCACCAGGTTGAACAAGATCAGCACAACCATGCGCCAGTCGTTCCCAGCAGACAGGTAACCACCAATTGGTGCTGGCAGTGTCCAGGCTGGAATCGTGGTGAAGCCGTTGACCAGGCCGAACTTAACGGCGAAGTAGGAAATCGTGGTCAGAACCAGCGGTACTAAGTTGAACGGAATAAACATGTACGGGTTCAGCATCATTGGCGCACCGAAGATCATCGGCTCGTTGATGTTAAAGATCGCAGGCACGATGGAGAACCGACCAACTTCCTTCAAGAACTTCGACTTGCAGATCGTCAGGAACATCATCGCGACGACCAAAGTTGCGCCGGCACCACCGATGGTAACCGTCCACTGATAGAACTGTTCAGGGGCAATGTATGGCAGCTTGGTTGCAGCTGTGCCCTTCGCAAGGGCATCGGCGTTGGCGTTCAGCATGATCAGCCACATTGGCCGAACCACGGAACCGACGATCGACATCCCGTGAATCCCGAAGCTCCACAGCAGGTGGATCAGGAACATTGGCAGCAGCGCGCCCAGCAGGTTGTTGCCCAAAATGTTGGTCAGCGGCTGGAACAGCATCAGCAGTGCGGCGTTTACGTCGAAGCCCAGGACATCCCGGATCAACCACACAAACGTGAGAATCACAGCGCCAGGAATCAGCGCTTCAAACGAACGGGCAACGGCCGGTGGCACTTGCTCCGGCATTTTGATCGTGACGTTGTGCGTCTTGAAGAACCGGTAAGTCTCAACCGCAAAGATCATGGCCAAGATGCCACCGAACATCCCGGATGCACCCAGGTTGGCCATTGGAATCACGAAGCCAAGCGGCTTTGCCTTCGGGGTCAAGACGTTGATCGGCTGCTGCAACATGAAGAATGCACCCAGCGACAAGATCCCGCCGGTCACGCCATCCAAGTTGTAGGACTTCGCCAAGTCCTGCCCCATGACAAACGTTGCGTAAATCGCCATCAGACCCATGGTCATCCGGTAAGGAATCACGATGGTCGCCGAGTACGGTGCCAACGCATCAGCCCACGCCTTAATTGGCAGGTTGATGAAGACCATGAAGAAGGTCCCAATTAAAACCAGAGACAGCGAGGAAACAACCCCGTTACGAATGGCAAGCAGATGGCGCTGAGTCCCGATCTTCGCCATTGGTGGGACGAGTTTTTGCTCGACCCACTTCATCATCTTATCCAAACTACTCACTCCTAACCTAATTTGAGAATAATTGCTGCTAGGTGATTTTTGAAATCGCCTTCACCATGAAGTGTACCAGCCTGAAATTATATTTCAACCAGTTTGGCTAAAAAATCTGAAATTCTGTCATTTCATTTTATAGCCGGAATTGGTATATTCCATTAAAGCAGACGCTTCTTGTAATCGCGAATGACCTGGTGCGAATCCGCCAGAGCCTTCGAGGTTTGCTTGAAGTTGCAACTGACAAAGTCATAAAAAATGATGTCAACAATCATAAATTGCGCCAGCAGTGAGTTGGTCGCCGCAATGCGGTTTGCCGCCTCCTTAGGCTGCGAGGTGTGAACCGCGATGTCCGACTGTTTGGCCAGACTATTATTGCCAAAGCGCGTCAGCGAGATCAGCTTGACGCCGATTTTCTTGGCAAACTGTGCAGCCACTAGCACCTCAGGCGTCTCGCCCGAGTTGGAGATCAGCCACAGCACATCCCCCGGCCGGGCGTTGACCAGTTTGGGCAGCAGCGAGTTGAGGTCATTGTCGGCAACCGCCGGCGTACCGATGCGATTCCACTTCTGGCAAATGTTTTCTGCCGTCAAATTCGACGCGCCGATGCCGAACACAAACAGCTGCTTGGCCTTGCTCACCGCCTTGACCAGCGCCGTCACCTCATCTTGGTTGACCTGGTCCGTGGTTTCCCGGATCGATTGCAAGGCGCTGGACAGCAGCTTGCTTTTGATCGAAGGCAGGGGCTCATTGGGCGTGATGTCCGCAAAATTCTGCGGGTCATCCGGCGTCTTGGTGAGATCTGACGACAGCAGGATCTTCAGCGTGGTGAAGCCGTCAATGTCCAGACTCTTAGTCAGTCTGATCACCGAGGCGGGACTGGAGCCCGCCGCCTTGGCCAAGCTAGCCGCAGTCATGCCAATCACCTGCTCTGGGTGGGCTAGGATGAATTTCGCCACCTTATCCTCCGCCTCGGATAATTCTGCCCGGGCATTCAGGATCCGTCCCCGTACTGACATTGGTATACCTCCTTTGTAAACAAGAATAAGTGCCCACCAATAACGTGACAAGCGATTTTGTTAGTTTTCCTGACAATTCATGAAAAACTATTTCAGAATTTTCAGCGCCTTGGCGATGAAGCCGTCGCTTTGCTGCAGTGCGGCCTTAGCCTGGGCCAGATCCGTGTCGCCGTCAATCATGACGATGGCGACCTTAGGCTCGTGCTCCGCGGCTTCGTAGTACTTCTCAGCCGTTGCATAATCCACCCCGGTGGCCGCCATGATGATGCGCTTGGCCCGGTCGACCAACTTGATGTTCGTCGGCTTCACATCGACCATTAAGTTGCCGTACACCTTGCCCAGCTTGATCATGGCGGTGGTGGAAATCATGTTCAGCAGCAGCTTTTCCACGGTTCCCGCCTTCATGCGCGTCGAGCCAGTCACGACCTCCGGCCCAACCACGGCTTCGATCACCAAATCGGCGTGCGCCGAAATGGCTGCGCCTCGATTGCAGGAGAGAGCGCCAGTACCGGCGCCGACGCTTTTGGCGTAGTCGAGCCCACCAATCACATACGGCGTACGTCCGGAAGCCGCCAGGCCAAGCACAAAATCTTTGGCGCTTAAAGCATGCGCCTTGAGGTCAGCCGCGCCGCCTTCCTGGCTGTCTTCGGCGCCCTCGACGGCCTCGGTCATCGCGCTTTGGCCGCCGGCAATCAGGCCCTGCACCATTTCCGGGGAGACGCCAAAAGTCGGCACACACTCGGCCGCGTCCAGTACGCCCAGACGGCCACTGGTGCCGGCGCCAATGTAGAAAAGCCACCCGCCTTCGCGAAAGCTGGCGACGACTTGGTCCACGATGTGCGTCAGCGGCGTCATGACTTCAGGGGCCGCAATGACTGCTGGCACTTGCTGGTCCTGCTGGTTGATCGTTTTCAAAATCTCTGCCGTGCTCATCACGTCAATGTGAGTCGTCGCGGGATTACGTGCCTCAGTTGTGTTTTCCATTGTTATGCTCCTTACTTGAATCAAATAACCATGTCCAGGCTTGCGCTAACGCCTGATTCCAGAAGAACCAGTCATGCTCGCCCGGACCGGTTTGATACGTGACCCCAAGTCCAAGGTCGTGGGTCAAAAAATCGTTGAAGGCATCGTTGGCCTGCTTCATAAAATCGCTGTCGCCGATGGTGTGATACCACCGCATCCGCTGAAGTGCGGCCTGGTCTGCTTGCTTCAATGCGCGCCGCAGCTGGTCAGCCGGCACCTTTTCGCCAAACACGCGGCGGTAGTCGGGCATGATGCTTGGCACGACGCCCAGGTCGACCACCGGTGAGATAGCCACCACCGCACTGAACCAGTCCGGGTGAGCCGCCGCCAGCATCATCGCCCCAAAACCGCCCATGGAATTGCCGGCGACAATGTTGTTGTCAGGGCTGGCATCCAGCGGCAAAAGCTTTCGCATGGTTGGTATCAGCTCCTGGGTGAGATAATCATAGTATGGCGCACCGGTCACCTCATTTTGATAGAAGCTGCGATCCATTTCCGGCATCACCACCGCCACGTTATCGCGCACCGCCAGCGGTTCAATGGCCGTTTTGCGCTGCCATCCGGAGCCGTCGTCGCCCAAGCCATGGAATAGCCACACCGTGCGCAGCGGTCGGTCCGGCAGCTGGTCTGGCAGTACCACGGTTGTCCGCATCTGGTTTTGCAGCCGCTGCGACGCCCGGGTTAATGTAATCAAGGCCATTTTGACCAAGTCCTTTCTTCTTTACTCGTTCTCTTTATAAAACAAAAAACCATATAATTCAATAAAACCTTGAAAAAATATTTCACGTTGCTAATATGTAAGGGTAATCAAGCCAGGACAACTCAACACAGGGAGGCAGCACCATGACGTATCAAATCGGCATCGATAGCGGCGGCACCCATATTGTCGCCACTGCCTGGGATAACAGCGGCAAGCAGCTGGCGCAAACCACCGCCGGCCCGGGCAACATCCTGATCGACGGGCCAGGGACAATGCGCAACCTGCATCGCGTGATTGAGAAGCTGACCGCAGAGCTGGATGGTCAGGCTTGCACCCAGATCCTAGCTGGCATCGCCGGAAGTGCGACAACAGGCAACGGTGACAGCGTGGCCGCTCAGCTTCAAAAGGACTTCAGCATCCCCACCGCGGTGGTCAACGACGCGGAGCTGGCGCTGCTGAACGGACTGGAAGGGGCGGACGGCACACTGGTCATCGCCGGCACCGGCTCCATCACGTACGGCCGGCAAAACGGTCAGTTTTTGCGCGTCGGCGGCTGGGGTCAGCTGCTCGGCGATACCGGGTCTGCTTACCAGATTTTCGCGTTGGCCATGAAAAAGGCGCTCGCCGCTCATGACCGCGGCGAGGCCAGCCCGCTCATCACCTTGTGTCAGTCGCTCCTTGAAGCAAACTCGATGCCAGCCGCCGTGCGCCGCTTCTACCAGTTGGACCGCGCCCACCTCGCCGCGTTTGCCGCTAAGATTGCTGTTGCGGCCGATGACGGAGACGAAGCGGCTCAGGCCGTGATCACCGAATCGGCGCAGGCACTGGCCCAGGAAGTCTTGGTTTTGCTAGACCGCTACGATCAGCCGACGCCGCTTAAACTGGCGCTTTCCGGATCGGTACTGGTCCATAACCAAAGTTTCCGCGGCACCCTGGTCGCGGCCATCCGCGAGCGCTACCCAGTCGAGGCCCAGGTGGTCTCCACCAACAACTCGCGCGGTGTGCTGTTCTGGCACCGGTGGCAGGAACCAAAAGAATCGTAGGCGCGCTTTTTCGTTCAACGCAGCGCAGCCGTGTAATTAGGAGGAATGAATCAATGACAATGCGTCAACTTGGCCTTTCGATTTACCCGGATCACAGTGATTTCGAGAAGAATAAGGCCTATCTGGAACTTGGTAAGAAGTACGGGTTCACCCGCCTGTTCATGAGCATGCTCGAAGCTGGTAATTCGGTTGAGGAAACCCAGGCGAAGTATCAAACAATCGTCGGCGTGGCCAAGCAGCTCGGCTACCAAACCATCATCGATGTGTCTCCGCGCATTTTCGACCAGCTGGGGATCTCGTACTCGGACCTCAAGTTCTTCGCGGACCTGCACGTCGACGGCATTCGGCTCGACCAGGGCTTTGACGGGGCCACGGAAGCCCTGCTTTCGTACAACCCGTATGGCCTGATCATCGAGCTGAACATGTCCAACAACGTGGATTACCTCAACAACATCATTAGCTACCAGGCGAACACGCCTTACCTGTACGGCTGCCACAACTTCTACCCACAAGTTGGCACCGCGCTGCCTTACGATTTCTTTGAGGCCTGTTCCCAGCGGTTCCGGAAGTTCAACATTCACAGCGCCGCGTTCGTCGCCAGTCAAGTCGGCAACATGGGCCCGTGGAACGTCAACGACGGCCTGCCGACTCTTGAAGCCGACCGGCGCCTGCCGATTGAAGTTCAGGCCAAGCACCTGTGGGCCTCGGGGCTGATCGATGACGTGCTGATCGGCAACGCGTACGCCAGCGAGGACGAGCTGAAGCGGCTCAGCGAGATCAACCGCTACCAGGTGCAGTTCCACATCGATTTCGTCAAGGACGTCAATGACATTGAAAAAACGGTCGCTCTGACGCCGCAACATTTCCGCCGTGGCGACATCAACCCCAACGTGATCCGCTCGACTCAGCCGCGTGTCACCTACAAGGCCGTGCCGAACGCCCCACACGATAATGAGCAGGAATTCCAGCGCGGCGACGTGCTGGTCGGCAACGACGGCTTCGGCATCTACAAGAACGAGCTGCAGATTGTCCTCCAGCCGCACAAGGAGCCGCGCAAAAATAAAATCGGCAGCATTGCCCCGGAAGAGCTGATGCTGCTGGACTTCATCAAACCATGGAGTAAGTTCAAGTTCATCGGCTGATCACTTTTTGAAGAAAAACGCTTGACGGGTCATCAATCTAACCGTATACTCATTTTCAACAAATCAAATTGCCATGAGAAAGACCAGTAATCGATCATCCCCATTCAGCGAGCTTCGTTAGGTGCAAGGAAGCATGGGCCCGGTCGGTGAATATCCCTTTCGAGCAGGGCCCCGAACCAAGAGTAACGGGTCATGGCTGCCACCCATTACAGTGGCCGTGTATCGCCTGCGGGCCGTACATGTCGAGGCGAAGCTGGCGACAGTTTCGCGTACTCAAGGTGGTAACGTGCACAAGCACCCTTGATCTCCAGGTGGAGATCGGGGTGCTTTTTCTTTTTCTCATGGCAAGCGCATTAGCGCAGGAGGAATGTTTGATGGACTCATTGACGGAACCAAAACTGAAAACGCGCGACTATGTGGTGGTCGCTTCAATGCTGTTCGGCCTGTTCTTCGGCGCCGGCAACCTGATCTTCCCGCTGCACCTTGGCCAGCTCGCCGGGGCCAACTGGCTGCCGGCCGCACTGGGCTTTCTGGTGACCGCGGTAGTCCTGCCGCTGCTGTCGGTGCTCGCCATTTCCGCCACGCACGCCAAGGGGGTCTATGACGTCGGCCGACCGCTGGGCAAGTGGTTCGCCCTAGCCTTCATGATCCTGATCCACGCCACCATCGGCCCGCTGTTCGGCACGCCACGCACGGCAACGGTCGCCTTCACCACCGGGGTCGCGCCGATGCTGCCAAAAGCCGCGGCGCAAGGCGGCCTGCTGGTCTTCTCCGCGCTGTTTTTCCTGGCGGCGTTCCTGCTGTCGTACAAGGAAAATAAAATCACTAGCGCGGTTGGCAAGGTGCTGAACCCGACCTTCCTGGTGCTACTGTTCGTGCTGTTTTTCGCCGGTTACCTGAACCGCATGGGCAGCGTCGGGGCCGCCGCCGTGACGGCTGATTACAAGTCTGCCGGCTTTCTGAACGGCTTCTTGCAGGGCTATAACACGATGGACGCGCTGGCCGGCCTGGCCTTCGGGGTCACGGTCGTCACCGCGGTGCGCGGCCTCGGCCTGAAAAAAGACGGCGAGGTCGCCAAGTTCACCGCCAAGGCCGGCGTGCTTGCCACTGCCGCCATCGGCCTCGTGTACCTCCTGCTGATCGGGCTGGGCGCCATGTCCGTCAACCGCTTCGCCGTCAGCTCCGAAGGCGGCACCGCGTTCAACCAAATTGTCACCTATTACTTCGGCGCCAGCGGCCACGCGCTGCTGGCCGCGATGCTGACCTTGACCTGCCTGACCACTGCGGTCGGCCTGGTTGCGGCGTTCGCGCAGGACTTCCACAAGCATTTTCCCAAGGTCAGCTACCGCGCCTGGCTGGCGATGATGAGCTTTGCGTCGTTCCTGACCGCGAACTTCGGCCTGGACACCATCATCCAGTGGTCGACGCCAATGCTGATGTTCCTGTACCCGCTGGCGATGGTGCTGATCGGCCTGTCCGTTGCCTCGCACCTGTTCCACCGCGACCCGGTCGTCTACGGCTTCGTCGTTGCCTTCACCGTTGTGCCCGCGCTGTTTGACATGGTCGCCTCGTTCCCGGCCGTCGTTTCGAAAAGTGCGTTCGGGCTGGCGGTCACCCACCTGCGCGATGCCTACCTGCCGTTTGCCAGTCTCGGCCTGGGCTGGGTCGCACCGGCGTTGGTCGGCCTGGCGATTGGTCTGACGATCCACTTCGTCCGCCAGCACCAGACTGCGGCGGCCTCCGAGCTGGACTAGCCGCCCCGCCCAAGTGTCGCCAGCAGCCCTAGCTTGCCGCTTTGAAGTTTTTCCCAAAAGCCGAAGCGGCAGCCTTGTGCAAAAAGGTTTATGTCAATTACGTAAATGCCGGCCCAAACGGTTGGCATTTTTTTACGAACGTGAGATACTAACTTTAAGTCAGCGCCACCCAAGGAGAAAATATGGATGCACAACTCACCAATTACCTCATCAATCAGGCCAGCGGCGTGGTGATTGCGTACCTGCTGATCACCCGTGTGGAGCATCGCCTCGACGTGCTGATTGAAGAGGTCACCAAGCTGACCAAGGAAATCGCCGCCGTCGGGAAGTTGGGAAGTGAACTCAATGGCTGAACTAGTCGCTGATGTCTCCTCCTGGAACCCGGACACCGCCGTCTTCTTCCAGACCCTGAAAAAAGTCGGGACCAAGGCCGTGATCGTCAAGCTGTCTGAAGGGACCAGCTACCGCAACCCGAAGGCGCCGGCCCAGATCAAAAACGCCTGGGCCGCGGGCATGCATGTTCACGGCTACCACTACGCCAAGTTCCAAACCGTCGACCAGGCCAAGGCCGAGGCGCGCTACTTCGCCGCCACGGCTAAGCTGCGCGGCCTCAACCACACCAGCGTAATGGCGCTGGATCTGGAGGACGCGAGTATCAAAGGCGATACGACTGCGCGCGTGGCCGCGTTCATCACCACGCTGAAGCAGGCCGGCTACTCGAAAGTCGACCTGTACACCAGTGCCAGCTGGATCTGGTACAAGCGCGTGAACCTGGCGCAGCTGGTGAAGCTGAACCTCTGGATCGCCCGCTACCAGGCCAACCAGCCCGGCGTGAACAACGTGGGCACCTGGCAGTTCACGTCCGACTTTCACGGCCTGAAAGTCGACATGAGCTACGATTTCTTTGGTTATTACAGCAAGGTTTAGACACTGCAGCGCCCGTCATCCCTAAGCGATGGCGGGCGCTGTTTGCGATTATTTATGGAAAAACTTGGCGACCTGTTCAACGTACCCGTGCTCGGCGTTGACCCGGCGCAGCAGCGGCAGGTCGTGCGTTGACGTCTCGCCAGTTTCGCGCAGGTGCCGGTACAGATCAGGGTATGGCACGTTTTGCTGAATCGCGCGCTGAATCTCCTTTTGAATGTCGTATTCGACCTTACGGAACTCAACGTCCACGCGGCCGAGGCGGTCGACGTGCAGCAGCGCGTAATGCGCCCGCTGGTCGGCGAAAAACTTGTGCCACGGCGAGTATGGCTGGCCGACCGCACCGGGATTGACCACGAGCTGGCCTGCAGAGGTCGGCCGCATCAGCTGCTGGTGCGTGTGCCCGTACACGGCGAGGTCCTGGTCTGCAGTCAGGAACTGGTCAAAATGGTCCTGCGGCTGCGTCGGGTAAAGGTCGCGGCCGCCGGGACGCGTGCGCTGATTGTGCGCCACGCCGATTTTCAGGCCGTTGACTGTGCGCTCGCCGGCGATTGGATGCACCTGCAGCGCCTGCCATTGGGCGGCGCTGACATGCTCGCACGCGTATTCGACCAGGCGCGCCACGTAAACATCCCCCGGATTGTCCAGATGGAACCGGCCCGCCATGATTGCATACATGTCCAGCTCCCAGTTGCCATTCAGCCACACATCGGGATGAACTGTTTCCAACAACTTGATCAGCGCCACGTCGGCGGGTCCGGGCAGAAACAAATCGCCCAGGAACCAGTACCGCGTGGCGACGTGCTTTTTCGCGTCGGCCAGCACCGCCTCAAGCGCCGTCTGGTTACCGTGCACATCAGCCATTACCGCAATCGTTTCGTCTTGCATTGCCCCCGCCTCCTTGAGGTAATCATACGAAATGGCGCACCGCTGTCAAGCGGCCGGCCTTGCCTCAGTGCAAGCCAAAATTTTTGAATTTTCGCGCCATCGCGGTTAAGCTGACCCTGGAGGTGGTAGCATGCAAATCAAACATGATGTCGTTTACGACGCGGCCAACCACTTGACCCTGGACCTTTATGGGCCGGACGGCGTAGCGCGCGGCGGAATCATTCAGATCCACGGCGGCGGCTGGTTCCGCGGCGACAAGGCCAAGGATGAGGACTGGGCCGAGCGCTGGGCGGCGCGCCAGTACGTGGTCCTGGTACCGAACTACCGCATCGCCCCAGCCTTCCACTACCCGGCAGCCCAGGACGACATGGACACGCTGATGGCCTGGGTCAAAACCGCCCAGCTGCCGTTTGATAAAAATCACCTGGCGGCGGTCGGCAGCTCTGCCGGCGGCAACATGTCAGTCGAGCTCGCCATCAAGTACGGCATCCCCGCCATTTCGCTGTCCGGCATTTTGGACATCGGCGACTGGCTGAGCAAGCACGAGGCCGTCGACGCGGCGGAAGGCGACACCAGTGACTTTAACCAGCGGGCCAGCGCGACCATTAATCAGGACGGGCCTAACGATCCGTTTTACAAATGGTTCATGACCAACTACATCGCCCCGGCCGACTACGCGAAAGCAACACCCGCGCCGCGTGTCACCGCCAAAACCGGCCCGCTGTACCTAGCCAACTCGCTGAACGAGTTCGTGCCAACCAGCGGCCTGTTTCAAATGGGCAAGGCGCTGAGTCAGGCTCAGGTGCCGTTCACCCTGCGGACGGTGACCGGCAGTCGCCACGCTAAGGGTTACCTCGATGATGTCTTCGATGAGCTCAACCTATTCTTGAATAAGGTCATTTAACCAACATGAGACGTCTTGCCGCCAGCGATTCGCGAGCGGCTAGGCGTCTTTTTACGCCTTCAGCGGTATTTGATTCACCCGTTGAATTTTTCTCTGGTGCTCAGGGCGCTCACTGTGATACACTTCACATAAGCCATGAAAACGCTTTTATAGGGAGGACTTTTTTATGAAGAAGATCACGATTATCGGGGCGACCGTGCTCATGACACTTAGCCTAGCCGCATGCGGCAACAGCTCCAGCTCGTCTGATAGCAGCAGCAAGACCAGCACCTCGAAGACCGCGCCCAAAGCGGCCAAAGTGAAAATCAGCACCGGCGCCGTCAAGGACGCGACCGTGCCGGGCCAAGGCACCCTGGTGATGCGCCAGCTGTACGCAGCACCGCACGGCAAGCAGTCATTCGCCGCCGTGACGGTCACCCTGAACGGGGACACCATCGTCAACGCGAAGATCGACGAGTTCCAGTACGTGGCCAAAAGCGCCGACTGGACCGCCGTGCCAAACGGCGATTCGGACTTCGGCAAGGGCTTTCCGAAGGGCCAGATTCTGATCGGCAAGTACCAAAACAGCAAGCCGTACTCCGCTTTGATGAAAAAGGAAGCCAAGGCGACTCACACCTGGCAGGAGAACGCGACGGCAATCGAGGACTTCGTCAAGGGCAAGACCATTGACGAGGTAAAGGCCGCAGTCGGCGACGTGGCCGCAACCAAGAAGGTCAGCGACGTGGTTTCCGGCGCCACCTTCGTCGACACCAAGGGCTATCTGCAGTCCATTTACGACGCGGCGACCACCGGTATGGTCTCCACCGGCATCGAAACGACGGACAACAATATCGTGACCGGCCAGACCCTTGCCGCCCCTCACGGCAAGCAGTCCTTCGCCATCGTGACCGTGGCGATGCAAGGCGACAAGATTGCCGACACCTTCGTCGACGAGTTCCAGTACGTGCCAAGCAGCAGCTTCGGCGGCGTGCCGAATTCCGACAGCGACTTTGGCAAGACCACAAAGGCCGGCACCGTCCTCGGCTCCAAGCGCGCCAATGACACGGCGTACTCCGACCTGATGAAAAAGGAAGCCAAGGCGACCCACACCTGGCAGGAAAACGCCGACGCCATCAACGATTTCGCCAAGGGCAAGACGATTGCCGAACTTGAGGCCGCAACCGCAACGCTCGATGGCAAGACCAAGAAGAGCGACATCACCGATGTTGTCTCCGGTGCGACCTTCGCCGACACCCAAGGCTACCTGAAGGCCATCATCGACGCCGCCAAGTTGGCAAAATAAGCTTCACTAGAATCGAATAGGCATCCCGGCCGAACCGCCGAGATGCCTATTTGCTTGCCTTCATTTTCTGCCTACTGCAGGCCGCCGCCTTGAAAATCGGCCGGGCGATACCAGGCGCGCACTGCGTCGGCAATCGACTGTTCCAAGTAACTGACCTCGATGTTCTCGTTGCCGTCGCCTTTGCGCACGTTGACCACCAGGTGGGCCACCTGCTTCTTGGCCAGCCAGTAACTGGTGTTGACCTCCAGCGACTGAATGTTGGCACGCCGCACGAAGAAGCGCTGCCGGCGCCACCAGCCGCCCTTTTGCAGGACCAGCAGATCTGGCGAGAGAATCTTCACCCCGGCGTTGCGCGCGGCGTACGTCCCTTGAAAGGCGGTGAAGGCCACCCAGACCAGGCTGAGGCCAATCGCGATGGCCAGCCACTTCGCCTGCCAAAAATAAATCGCGAGCGAGAGCCCGACCGCCAGCCCCAACCCAGTCAGCACCGAGTTGCGGATGTAGTACCAATAGCGGCGACGCTGGACCGGCTGCAGCGGTGGCACCGCGGCCGGCAGCCATGTGATGAAGCGGCGCATGGTCGGCAGCGTCTGGTCCTCCTTGACCACCGGCATCAGGACCATCGCATCAGAGGTTTCGTCGTCTGACGCATTCGAGGCGATCAGCCCCTGCACCGTAGTCAGGTGAAACAGTTGGCGCAGTACCGTCTGGGAAAAGCGCACCGCCTGCAGCTGGTGCAGCCGCGTGCTGACCTGCGTCCGCTTCAGCAGGCCACGGGCCGCGGTCAGCGTGTCCCCATTTTGCGTCAGGGTGAACTGGTAGTATTTTTGCAGCAAACGTAGGTAGGAAATCAGGATGCCGATGATCAGTGCGAACACGATGAGCGCCAGCAAGGCCGCGGCGGCCAGCTGCGCCATGTAGTGATCAATGTTGCGCTCCCAGCCATTAGGCACGATGTCGTCGAACTTGTCCCACAGCCACAGCGCCCCAGTTAGAATCGGGATAAACCCCAGCGAGGTCAGGGCGTAGACGTTCAGGTCATGGGCGGAAATCGTGTAGCGCGCGGTTCGCGAATCGACTTCAGCCGGAGCAGAACTGACAGTTGCAACTGGCGCATCCTCCGCTCCGGCGATGTCCGCCTCGGCTGCAGCCGCCTGAGCCACAGCAGCTTGTTCGCCGCGCATCATTTTCCGCCGGGCCTCGATTTCCGCGCCCACTGCCGGGGCCACGGCGTACAGCTGCGCCTCGCCTTCCTTGCCATTCTTACTGGAGGTCTCGATCACCAGACTTTCCAAGTTGAATGGTTTGAGGAAAAACCACTGCTGGTGGCGCAGCGTCTGAATTTTGGCGTATGGAATATGGCGGGTCTTGCGCACAAACAGGCCAGATTTGATGACGACTTGGGAATCGGCAAGCCGGTAGGTAAACCGCAGGTACCGCACCAAGGTACTGGCGACCACCAGAAGGAAGCCAGCCCCGACCAAGAGCCAGACGATCCAGCCGCCATCGGCCCGGTCCCGAAACCCGATCACGACCAGGCCAATGACATAAATCACGCTATTATAGAGGCTCTGGCCGAGCATCAAAATCAGCGCGGCCCGCGGCAGACGTTCATCCTTCATCGCGGGCCTCCTGCGCCAGCTGCATGATCCGGTCCCGCAGCTCGGCCGCCACCTCCTGCGTCACGCCGGCGATCGAATCGGTCGTCGAGGCCGTTTGTACCTGCACCTCTTGCAGCCCTTGCCACTGCATGATTGGCCCAGACTCCAGCGTGACGTTTTGAATGCGGCTGATTGGCACCGCCTTTTCCGAACGAAAAATGTAACCGCTGCGCAAATACACCGCGGTTGGTGTGATCAGATAACGCCAGAACTGATACCGGTACGGAATCAGCACCAGGTGGATCCCCGCGTGCAAAATCGCCGCGGCAAAGGTGATGGCGGCCGGCCACCACGGCCAGTGCCACAACTGCCACGCCACCACCAGAAAAATGGTGATTGCCAGCCAAACGGCGCCGTCAATCAGCGCTTTCGTGCGCCAGACCGTCTTGATCTGGGCTGGTAAGTGTTCCCCTTTCATCCCCATCAACTCCTCTTTCCGGTAGTATACCCCGAAAGCGATTGCAACGGGGTGACATGACAATTCTGTTCGCTATCTCAATTATTCCTGGTTGGCCATGTGCCCAAACAAAAGCCTGCCCCGGAGATAAATCGGGGCAGGCATGTCAATCACAGACCTATGCTATTGCATCTGTGTCTTCAATTATTTTGAGACTTAACTTTCATTAATCATCTCGGTTCTTAAAACCGGCGTAGTTGGTTGCCACTTCGGTGATTCGATAAACATCGAGTTCTTGCTGAAAGGCCGGTTCATGAAGTTTGATTGCGTCCTCGAACTCAATCCATTCTTGTTCTGCTTCCTGCTGATGTCCCCCAGCTTGCAATGCCAGCGCATGCGCGAGCCTAGAGAATACTTGGCGATGATAGTCCAGAATTCGCCAATTCTGGTGAGAAACCCCTGTTGAGGACGCAAGTCCTGCCTGAATTTCAGGCAAAAATTTCGTCATATTATCAACAATGGCGGTGAAGTGAGCCGCTTGATTGGCGTTCACCCGAGGCCCGATTGCATTGAAGTAATCACTACTCGACAGAGCGGAAATTCGTTCCAAATAGTCAACCACTTGATGTGCGCGAGAACCAAATGCAGCCTTAAAATATTCATCTCGCAACGTCTGATAGGACAAGGACTTGTCCCACAACGTCCGACCCATGACATAGTTTGGAAGCGTCGTTGGAAAACCAGCCCGCAGCTCCTGACAACTGATATAGCCGTTTAGGTGTAACTTACTCAAGTATTGAACATCGCGGCTGATGATCTGGCTAATTTTCATGTAGCCTAAATCCCCATAGTGCGCACGACCAAGGGGATAATCATAAACAAAGCTATCACCCTTGAACATCTTTTGCCAGGCGAACAAGAAGGACAAGTTTTCCTCCAACGAGTTCGGCAGGGTCGTGTGATTACGAACGTATGGAGTGGGCTCGGGAATGCCATGCGCGTAATCGACATCCGCATAACTCTTCTCAAAAGTCCGGCTGATTGGCGCGAACATCATCACGAAGCGTTCCGGATGCTCAATTGTCGCACTTTCCGGGGCAAATAACAGCTCGTGGTAAAGCAGAAAACAAATCTTAGTGTTTAACCCGGCCGCTGTTAGCTGTTCATCCAGGTAGTTCAAAAACTCAACATATTGGTCTGACGGCAGCACCTTCTGACAGTCATCACATTCGCAGACGTTGTTATCGCCATCTGAAAGCCAGACATGCAGATAGTCGACCTCTGAGTGCTGTCTAGCATAGTCAACAATTACCTGCGCCATCTTCTGGTTAACCGTCGAATTAGACATGTCAAGATTAGTAAAAATTGGTGTGCCTTGGATCAGGTCGCGCTTACCATTGACTTCTGCCACCAATGACTTCTTGGACTCGGGAAGCTTTTTGCCATCCTCCCAGCCAAACTCGGAAGAGTAACCTAGCACCTCACCGGTCCAGCCATGGCCAACCCGGTGATGCCGCAAATCTCGCTTGGCAATTTCAGCGTCAACTTTTGCGCTCATCTCACGAATCTCATCATTTGAGAGGTCTTTTCCTGTTAAGGAGTGGTTGAATTGATGACTGTACCAACGTTTCAGGAACGTGTATGGGTTAGCAAACTGGATAAAGAAGCTGTTGAAACCATTTTTTGGCAGCCAATCAATAAAATCGACAATGTTTTCAAGGGAATCCGCACCTTCAATGCAAACACCACGATGTTTATAACTGGCTGTGTGATCATAATGCTGCTCTGTCTGAAGCATTGCCATGCCAGGCTTGGGAACCACCTCATTGGCACGTCCCGGTCTCAGAAAGCGGGCACCTTGATCATGTAGATATTGATAGAGTCCAATTAGTAAAGCCACAGGACGGTTACCGACAATGGTCACCTTGCCGCCGACCTGATCATAACGCGCGTGATCGAGGACCTGATCATCCGGAGCGACGTTCAAAACAATATCGGCGGCCTGAGAATTCTCGACTGCTTTAGTTGTCTCCCCGGTCATCTTGCTAAAGTAATACTGTGCCTCTTGATTCGCAAACAAGGTTGTTTGATTCTGCCGGTCTGAAAAGATGGTGATACTCATACCTCGGCCCCCTTTACTGGCGCTGTCTTGCCCTTGGCTTCTTCCTCGAGCCGCGCATTATCTGCAGCCTTGAAGAATGGGTAGTAAATGGCAACAGAAAGCACAACACAGATAAATTGCAGAATTGCTGCTGCAACACTGCCACCGCAAGCAAGGAATCCACCAATAATCGGCGGCATGGTCCATGGCAACACGACCCCAGTGGTTAAAGGTACCAGCCCTGACAGCATGGCAAAATAGGTAATTGTTGCGTTTGCCAGTGGTGCCAGCAGGAATGGAATCAACATAATAGGGTTCAAAACTGTCGGAAAACTGAATAGGATCGCAGTATTGATGTTAAAAATGGCAGGAATCCCAGAAATTCTACCCAGTGTCTTGTACTCATGACTCTTGCTGAAGAACATTAAGCAAAGAGCCAGTCCGATGGTCGCACCGCCACCGCCCATGTAAACAAACAGATCAATGAATGGTTGCGTAATAATATTTGGCAAGTGCGCAGCCCCTTGAGCCATCGCGACCCGGTTAGCGTCAGTGAACTGCAACCAGATTGGCTGCATCACGGTATTCACAATTTGACCACCATTGACGCCACAGAACCAGAACAGAGAGTTGAGCAGGATCGCAACAAATGTGCCGACCAATGAGCCGCCAATCAAGCTGAGTGGTTTACCGATAATGATGGCAAGCAGATTGTTCAGGCTACCAATCCCAACAGTACGAATAGTCCAGGTCACTGCTTCAAAGAAAATCAAAATGACAGTGCCTGGCACCAGTGCCATAAATGACTTACCGACCACATCCGGGACACTGTCCGGCATCTTGATCGTAATGTTTTTTTGAATGAACCAACGAAAGATTTCTGCGGTAATGAAACCGACAATAATTGCGGTGAACAACCCCTGGCCGCCTAAGCCAGCGTAAGGAATACCTGCTGCCCCAGTCTTATCAGTGAGTGACGGTGTTGTGAGCAACATACTTGCCAGCGCCAAGGCACCCGCCGATAGGCCATCTGTGTTATAGGAAGTGGCCAACCGATAGGCCACCCCGAAACATGTGAATAAGGCAATTAATCCAAAACTATTGCTGACCAAATTATTGAGGACAACATCCATCCCAACCTGGTGGAGCCAGTTAGTCCAACTGGTCACTGGAAAGCTGACAATTACTTGGAAAATCGAACCAATCAAGACCAGCGGCATCGCCAGCATAAAACCTTCACGTAACGCCTTGAGATGACGCTGTTTACTGATACGTTCACCCAAAGGAGCTAGCTTATTTTGCAAAAAAGCCATAAACGCGTGCATAATGACATCTCCCTTTTATTTTTAAATCCGAACTTATACTATAATGAAAGCGCTTATTAGTCAATGCAATTTTTTACCTTTTAAAATTTAAACCGTGCAAGTAATGGCTTGCATTTGCCAATTTAAGTCCAATATTGCAGCGTCAACTGAATCATTTGATTTTTTTATTTTCTAAAGATAAACTTGAACTAAGGGAGACATCATAATGGCAGATTCGTTTAATACTAACCAGATCAACGTCGTTCAGTACCTGTACAGGCACCCTGCAGCAAGCAGAACCGACATTACGCAGACGCTCAACATTACACCAGCCACGGTTTCGGCCGTGATTGCTCAGCTCATTTCATTTCATCTGGTAGTAGAAACCGGAGAAGAAATTGCGCGGGCTACTGGTTCAGGACGAAAGCAAAAAATCATTTCACTAGACCCGAACTATGGCTGTCTGATCGGGGTCGATTTCACTCTGGCTGGGTTTGCCGCCTACGCGACCGACCTGACCGGGCATCATATCGATCACTCTTATCAACCGTATGAGGAGATTGCAGGCCAATCGCTCAACCGCAGCGTGGCCAATGCAATCAACAACTTGGTCAGCGCACATCCAGAGCGACACTTTATTGGGGTTGGCCTCTCGATTCCCGGACATTACGATTCGGAGAATCATACGCTTATTTCAAACAATCAAATGTGGCAAGGCTTTGACCTTAAAATCATCGCGGCTGATATCAATCTGCCAATTGTCGCAGAGAACAACGTTGAGTGCATGGCCATGGCCCAATACCTGTTTGACGTCGAAAGCACGCCCGAGAACTTTCTGTTCATGCATGCAGGTTTTGGTCTATACTGTGCTTTTCTTCAATCGAAGGGCTTACATCCAAAGCGCAATTACTATATTGGTGAAATTGGTCATACAGTCGTCGATCCGGAAGGCTTTCAGTGTGAGTGTGGGAAGCGTGGCTGTCTCCAGACCTATATCTCCGAAACTTGGCTGGTTAAGCGTGCCAGGGACCTCTACCAATCTTCTTCAATCACTGTTCTCCGCTCTTTGGTCAAATCACCGGATAAAATCAATTTGGACACCATTCTCGCGGCATACAGGCTGGGCGATTCCTACATCACTAAGATGCTGCAAGATGGCCTACATTACTTGGCAATCGCTGTCGCCAACTTACTGATGATGTCTGACGCCGACGCCATCTACCTTAATAGTCGACTGCTCCAAGATCCCGCCTTTAGCGACCAGGTTCTCGCCACCATCAATAATCAACTCCGGTTTATTCCAACGAAGAAAAATACTTCAGTGGAGGTCGTTAAGTATGACAACACCCGTGCCGCTCGAGGGGCGTGTGCATTAGCTGCGCTGGCGTTTGTTGTGCAAAATCCGGGCTATCAAGCAATTGCACTCTCCGCAAGTACTAATCACCATTAATTGATGTGCTGGATAGCTCACTGTATCAACAGACTGTCATCAAACCAATAAAAAATCAGGATTCTCCAGTAAGACACGGGAGAGTCCTGATTTTTTGGCTCAAATAAGATTAAAACTTGAACAGGTCGGTCGACAAATACCGCTCGCCGTTATCCGGCACCACGGTGACCACGGTCTTGCCCGCGCCCAGCTTCTTGGCCAGCTCAATGGCGCCAAAAATGTTCGCGCCAGCGGAAATGCCAGGCAGGAACCCTTCCTCGCGGCTGACCTGCTTGGCCATCGCGAAGGCTTGGTCAGAAGTGACCTCCACCACATCCTGGTACAAGCTGGTGTCCAAAACGGCTGGGACAAATCCGGCGGAAATGCCTTGAATCTTGTGCTTGCCGCCGTGGCCGTCCTTGAGCACGGGACTTTCGGCCGCCTCCAGCGCGTAAATCTGCACGGCTGAGTTAGCCTTCTTCAGGGCCCGACCGACCCCGGTCAGTGTGCCGCCGGTGCCGACGCCCGCAACGAACGCGTCCGGCGTCTTACCGCCGAAGTCCGCGATGATCTCCTCGCCGGTCGTTTTCTCGTGAATGTCGGGGTTGGCCGGGTTGTCGAACTGACTTGGCATGAAGTAGCCATGTGCCTGCGCCAGTGCTTTGGCCTTCTGGATTGCGCCAGGCATGCCATCGGCGCCCGGCGTCAGAATCAGCTCGGTACCGTAGCCCTGGATCAGCGCACGGCGCTCAATGCTCATGCTGTCAGGCATCACAATAATCATGTGGTAGCCCTTGGCCGCGGCGACCATCGACAGGCCGATGCCGGTATTGCCAGACGTGGCCTCAATCAGCGTGCCACCTGGCTTGAGCGCGCCGCTGCGCTCGGCGGCTTCGATCATGGACAGCCCGATGCGGTCCTTCACGGAGCCGCCGGGGTTGAAGAACTCCAGCTTGACGTAAACGTCCGCGGCGCCGGCTGGCACCACGTGATTCAGCTTGACCATCGGAGTCTTGCCAATCAATTCCGTAATGTTGTTTGCAATCATAAAATGCGCTCCTTTTCTTGTTGTTCCTTCGCCACACGCGCCACCCACTGGTCGAAAAAGACGTGCTGGGTCTGTTCCCATTTAAACTGTGGCCCACTCATGGTCGCGGGATCCGCAAAGTAATTCTCGGGCTTACGGTAGAACCGATCCGGATGCGCCGCGACCTCACGCTGGTACTCGTGCAGTAACCCTTTTTGCCCGTACTCCAGGTGGGCAAACATGAAGGTCTGTCGCGCCTGACGGTTGCCCGCCAAAAACAGTGCGCCGGCCGTGGTCGTGGCCTCCAGCCGCAGCCGCGGATCCGCCTCGATCTGGGCGCGGTCCATTTCGGCGTAGCGCGCATGCGCCGCATAAAAGCCTTCAGGTAGGCCCTGAAGCAAGCTCGATGGCGCGATTAGGTGGTGCGGATACACGCCGAACAGCTTGTGGGGCAGCATGTGTTTCTTAATGCCGTAAAAATGATCCAGCGCGGCCATCCCGCCCCAGCACAAGTACAGCTGAGTCACTCGTCGTGCCGCCAGGACGTCCATCAGCGCCCGCGCCTCGTCGATGTATGTCACGTAATCGAAAGCGAACTTCTCGATTGGGGCTCCGGTGATGATGAACCCGTCCATCCGAGCCGCGGCGGCCAGATCCAGCGGCGCTAGAATGCGGCTGACGTCAGCCGGTACGCCGCCAGGGTAGTGTGTTTTAGGGTAGTAGAAATGCAGCTCGACCGGCACGCCGGCATGCGTCAGCACCTTGGTAAAACGCGCATTAGTTTCGGCTTTGTCGTGCATGACATTCAGAATTCCGATTTTCAGCGGTTGCATACCCCGCCCCCTTTCGTAGCCTTACAGTCTACCTGACTGGCCGAAAAAAACAAGATAATTTTGTAATCGCTTACTCGCCCATCTTATCGCATCGAGACCCAAAAAATCCGGCAGGCCGCTTGGCCGTGCCGGATCTTCAAAACTGCAAGATTAAAGTTTCAAGCTCATCGCGTTCAGTGCCACGATCACCGTGGACGCGGACATGACCAGCGCACCGACCGCCGGGCTTAAAATAATCCCGATCCCGGCCAAGACGCCGGCCGCCAGCGGCAGCGCCAGAATGTTGTAACCAGCGCCCCACCAGAGGTTCTGAATCATCTTGCGGGTCGTGACGCGACCCAGATGCAGGAACGTCAGGATGTCCTGCGGGTCACTTTTAACCAGCACGACATCCGCTGAATCGATGGCGACATCCGTGCCGGCGCCAATCGCGATGCCAATCTCTGCTCGAGCCAGGGCCGGCGCGTCGTTCACGCCGTCGCCGACCATCGCGACCTTGTGCCCCTGACTCTGATACTGCCGCACGATTTTGGCCTTGTCCTCCGGCTTCAGCTCGGCGTGAACCTGAATGTCGCCCAAGCGATGCGCCACCACGGCCGCGGCCGCCTGGTTGTCCCCGGTCAGCATCACCGGTTCAATGCCTTGCGCGCGCAGCCCGTCGATCAGTGCCTGCGCATCCGGCTTGATTTCATCTCCCTGTGCAATCAGTCCAAGTACGGTCTGACCCGCCAGCAAAAATGAAATCGAGTTGCCGGCTGAGGCAAGCTTGTCGAACGCATCCAAATCGTAGCCGATGCCGTGCTCGCTCAAGTAGTTGGCGGTAACGATGGCATATTCGGTGCCGTCGACCGTGCCTTGCAGCCCGACGCCTTGCAGCGTCTGCACATTCTCGGCCGCCGGGGTCTTAACCTTGCGTGCCTTGGCTTCAGCGAGAATGCCGGTGGCCAGCGGGTGACTTGAGCCAGCTTCGAGGGCCGCAAACAGTCCCAGTACTGTGTTCTCGTCTGCGCTGTCAGTGAAGGACTCAACCGCGTTGACCTTGAACGTGCCTTCGGTCAACGTGCCGGTTTTGTCCATCAGCATGGTGTCGATTTTACCGGCGGTTTCCAGCGCCTGGCGGTTGCGAACCAGCAGACCCCGGCCAGCGGCCAGACTTGTCGAGCGCGCCACGACCAGCGGAATCGCCAAGCCCAGCGCGTGAGGGCAAGCGATGACCAGCACCGTCACCAGCCGGTTGAGCCCCGTGTCTAGGCCGGCGATCCCAGTCCAAACGAAGAATGAAATCAGCCCAATCAACAGCGCCGCGTAGAACAGGTAGCGCGACACGACGTCTGCCATCGTCTCGGCGCGCGACTTGTCGGCCTGCGCGTCGGCCACCAGCTTGGCGACCTGCGCCAGGTAGCCCGATTCGCCGGTCCCGGTGACTTGGACGGTGAGCGTCCCATTGCCGTTGACCGCGCCGCCAATCACCTGGTCGCCGACGTGTTTTTCAATGGCCTTGGCCTCACCAGTGACCAGCGCCTCGTTGACCGCGCTAGTTCCGGCCTTAACAATCCCGTCAGCCGGAATCTTTTCCCCGGCCTGCACGAGCACCGAAGCGCCTTCTTGCAGCTTAGCCAGCGCGATGTCAGCCGTGGTCCCGTCCGCCTGCAGCATATGCGCTGAGCCTGGCAGCAGCGCCGCCATTTTCGACATCACGTCGCCAGCGTTCATCACCGCATTCATTTCGATCCAGTGACCCAGCAGCATAATGACGATCAGGCTGGCGAGCTCCCAGAAGAAGTCCATCGTGTGCGCGCCTGGGCTCACGAAGTGGTTCATCACGAAGGCGTACACACTGTAGAGGTAAGCAACGCTGATGCCCATTGCAATCAGGGTCATCATCGCTGGTGCCTTGTCCTTGAGCTCCCCTTTAGCGCCGCTCAGAAACGGCTGCCCGCCGTAAAAGTACAGGAAGGTCGACAGCGCGAGCACCAGCCAGTCGGAGCCCGGAAAAGTGAACTGGAACGGCAGGTGCAAGCCCATGAATGGGGACAGCACGAACACTGGAATCGCTGCGACCAGCGACAGCCAGAATTTCTGCTTGAAGGCGCCCATGTTCATGTGGCCCATGCCTGGCATATCCATGTCCATGTCATCCATGTCCATTCCTGCCATATCCGCATCTTCAGCCATGTTCATGTCACTCATGTCGTCCATGTCAGTCCCATGGCTCATCGTGGCTTCTGCAGCGTGCTTGGCGTTGTGGTGAGCCGCCGAAGCAGCCTGGTGGTCGGTGGTCTCAATCTTTTTCGCAGTTTCTTTCAAGGTAGTTCCTCCTAACAGTCGCAGTCAGCATTGGGGGTCGCATTCGGGTTCGGCGGCAAGCAGTCGCACGGAACCTTCTCCGGCGCCGTCTTCGCTTTTGCAGCCAAAATGTCTTGAAGGCGGGCAATGTCTTTTGCCGCCAGTGGCGTCTTTTCGATCAAATTGGCCAGCGTCTCGCCCTTCTTCATCGCGCACAGGTGGGCAAATAGCTCCGTGACAGTTTCGTCCATCGCCTCGGCTTCTTCAACCGTGGCGTGGTAGACAAACTTGCGGCCTTCTTTGGTCGTGGCCAACAGGCCTTTTTTGACCAGCCGACCCAGCAGCGTCTTGATGGTCGAATCCGACCAGTCGCGCTTGCGCTGAAGCAGCGTAAGCAGCTCGCTCGTCTGCACACTGCCCTTGGTCCAAACAATGCGCATCAAGTCCCACTCGCTCGGCGTGATTTCGTCTATTTTTGTGTCCATCATATTTGCTCCCTTACGTCTACATTTGTAAACCTTAATTTCAGTATAGCACTTCGTTTACATCTGTCAACGAAAACAAGTAAAAGGCAACGAATAAAGACCCCGTCATTACCGACTTGCCGGTAGTGGTGGAAACCTCTTGATCCGTGTCATTCAGTTGGAACATGCTGGACTGGTTTGCTTCACACTTGCGCCGAATACCCGCTGCACCAAGCAGCGAGACTGCCAGTGCGCCCCCAAGTGTGACTGCACGCGCATTGTCATTCCCAGTTTCAGAAAGCGTCGACACCTTACGACGGTTGCAAGCCGCACCTGTTTTGACCGCATTTCCATCCGTTTGCTTCTACAGCGGGCTCCTTGGCTAGTTAGCGCGCCGGCAGGGCACTGCCGACCGTCACCATGACCGGCTTGACTTGTTGAGGCGCCATCATCAGGTACCCGTGGTTGAGTCTCGGTATCAGAGTCAGGTTTCTCACCAGTTGACAGTTTGTCAGTGTGATCATCCTGTTTAACCGATGCTTATCGGTCGGATGTTCGGACTGAGTGCCCGGATTGGGCCCTGGCGGTTTACCTTTGGCCATGTTGTCGTAATAGTCGCTTGCACTCACCGATGGCGGATTATCTAACACCTGGCCTACAGGAAGCAGATCAACGGGCACCTCAATCGTTGCTGGCGTATCTGCTGGATCACTGACAAACGCCTGCAGGACAGCCTTAATTGATTGGCCGGCTGGGATGGCTCTACTATCGGTGGTCAAACCGTTAAATTCGGTCTCTGCACGCCAGCCAGCGGTGCCTGAGCTAACGGTATACTGAACGCCGTAATCGGGATGAATCGTGTACGAGGGCGAGAAAAAGACACAGGTGTGCCTGCACCAATTGTTTCGTTTAAATCCTTAGCATTCAGTGGCTGGATCGTGGTCACCTTGGTTGCGGCTTCGTGCGTACTGATCACGTGGAACACTGGGTTAGTAGGCCAAAAAATGGCGTAATTGGGATACTTGGCCGCGATTCTCGCCTGGAGGGCCTGGGTATTAGCGCAGTTGATGGTCAGGCCACGCTGCCAAGTGGCCCCGTCAGTAGTCCCAACGTTTCGTTTACTCAAAACCTCAGACATTTAATCGTTCGCCCACGAATCTGGCATTTCGACGATGAAAGCCGGCCGACTAGCAGCTGCTGCTGCACCGGTCAGTTGTAGTTGCCAAATCGCGTTTTGATACTTGTCAAACCCAATCACTCTGAAAGAGACAGAAGCTTCACGTTTTTCCGTCTGAACAACCGACGCATCCCCTTTGAGCCCAGCAACTTTGACCGCTTGACCCCTGCCCCCCAACTGTCCCGAGTACAAGGCTCAACACCGTAGTGGTGGCTTAAAACATTGTTTTCCTCGATTTGTAGATCATATAATACCACCCCGCATCGCGCAGCCTTGCCATTAAATCTGTCCGTTCTACTTGTTTCATTGATGTTCGCCCTTCCCCTTAGGAAGGCCGTCATTATAGCCAATATCCCGACAGTTTCATGTTTGATACAAGTAGAATAATTGGGATTATCTAATAAGCTAATGGATTATTAGAGCTTTATAATTATAGAGTTGGGATCAATAGTGAGAACCAGCTTTGAATTGGAATTAAGTAAAGAATTCAGAGCACTAGTTTCTTCACTTTCTCTGATATTTTTATTTCCTACAAACAATGTTTCTGATTAGTCACGCGCATGTCAGTAGGGTGGCAAGCGGTCAACCCGCTGATGAGTGCGCTTATTTGTGACAAATCGAGCCAAGCCGCACGTCAATGAAAACAAGCAAGGTGCTGTACGCCTGACTAACTACATTCGGTTGAAAGGGCCAGTAAATGGCAATCGTCATCCGTGAAAATCTATGTTACACTTAAGGCGTTAAAAATCTTGTTTTTCAAAAATAGGAGGAATTACACTTATGCCATTTGTACGCGGCACAGAATTGTTCCAAGCTGCTCGTAAGGGTCACTATGCTATTGGTGCGTTCAACACTAACAACCTCGAATGGACTCGCGCTTTGCTTCAAGGCGCCCAGGATCTCAATGTTCCGATCCTGATCCAAACATCCATGGGGGCTGCTAAGTACATGGGCGGCTACAAGCTTTGCAAGGCTTTGATCGAGCTTGAAGCTGAGTCCATGAACATCACCGTTCCGGTTGTTATTCACCTGGATCACGGTGACTTCGAAGCTGCTAAGGAAGCTATTGCTGCCGGCTACAACTCCGTTATGTTCGACGGCCACGACCTGCCATTCGACGAGAACCTTGCGAAGACCAAGGAAATCGTTAAGTTGGCTCACGCCAAGGGCATTTCCGTTGAAGCCGAAGTTGGTTCAATCGGCGGTGAAGAAGACGGCGTGATCGGCGAAGGCGAACTTGCTTCCGTTGAAGAAGCCAAGACCCTTGCCGCAACTGGCATCGACTTCATGGCTGCCGGCATCGGCAACATTCACGGCAAGTACCCTTCAAACTGGAAGGGCCTGCACTTCGACCGTCTGCAAGAAATCGCTGACGCCGTTGACCTGCCACTGGTTCTTCACGGTGGTTCAGGCATCCCTCAGGACCAGGTTGAAAAGGCCATCTCCATGGGGATCGCTAAGCTCAACATCAACACCGAATGCCAGCTGGCCTTTGCTAAGGCAACTCGCGAATACATCCTTGCCAACAAGGATCAGGAAGGCAAGGGCTATGACCCTCGCAAGCTCCTGGCCCCAGGCACCAAGGCAATCACCGACACCTTCAAGGAAATCTCCGGCTGGATGGGTACCCGCCCAGTCAAGATGGTCCCAGAAGAAATCAAGTAATTCAGCGCTTTTGCGTATTAAGCACTCTGCCCTCGCGGCAGGGTGCTTTTTTTGTCGCACAACGCAAAAAAAGGCGGCCCGATTGCTCGGGTCGCCCGGTGCATCGAACGACCGTGATTCGTCAGTGCCACGGTTGTTAGATTTCACGGATTCATTCGCTGGGGGAAAAGCTATTCAGTTACAGTTCAGGTAGTGTCGTAAACAGCGAGTCGGTCTGCGTGTAGCGCACGCTGGCTTCGATAAACTTCTCGTAGTAGTTGGTGTCGTTGAGGCCAAAAATCTGCAGTTTCTGCAGTGCAGCTGCCAGCTCCTCGGCAAACGCGCTGTCCGGCGCGGTGGCCAAGTTACTCAGGGTGAACGTGTGCCGGTGAGCATCGGCGTCATTGTAGCTCAGTAGTAATTGATACATGTGCTTACCTCCTTTCTCTCAGACTGTCAGCTGTCGCCTTACTCGACGACTTCGCTGGTGGTAATCACCTGCAGTGACCCTAACTGATCGGCCGGATTGACCTTGCCGATCAGCTGGGCAAAGGCCATCAGGTTCTCATCGCTCGCATTGGCGCGAATGTTCGCGAACGCGCGCCGCAGCACGTAGTTCGGATTGTCAGGCTGCACATAAGTCAGCGAGATCCGCTGCCGTACGATTTCCTTTGCCATTGTGCCTGCCTCCTTTCTCAAAAAAAGTGGTAAGCCCGCTTCTTGCGGCCTTACATGAATAGAAAGCCGGCACCGGCCAGAAGTTCACAGCGGACTTGCCGCGGCCTCAGCCGCCTTGAGCGTCTGGTACTTGGCGTGGATGCGCCGCAGCACATTGGTCAAGTTGGACTGGCTCAGGCCCAGGTAGGCGCGGGTTTCTGCTCTCGTGAACGCCTGGTCGACCATAGCTTCAAAGACTGCCTGCTCGCGCGGTGTCAGCTGGCTGCGCAGTCGGGCCACCAGCGCGACCTCCGCGTCTTCGTCCAACCACTTTACCAGCCCATCCTGTGGGTCAGTATCGGCTGCTGGTTCCCGGCGCGCGCTGCGTTCATGCACAGCCGGGCGCCGCTGTTCGCGTGTCACAATTTTCAGCAGCCCATAATAGACAAACAAGCCGGCAAGCTTGTTAAATTTGATCCGCTCCGCTTGCGTGCGCACCGGGTCGCGGTAGCGCTGGTAGTAAGCAACGTAGATCAGCATCCCCTCCTCCACCAAATCATCGTAATCGGCCTGACCGGGCCAGACCTGCAACCGGCGCACGGCGGCGTGCACGACCCCCGCGTTGGCCAAGTACAGCTCAAACCCTGTTTCAGCGTTTCGCATCATTAGCAACTCCTTGCACCTAAGTGCTTAGATTTCATTGGCGCCAATGATGAAGCGAGTATATTGACTTTGCTGATGGCGGTACAGGCGGGATCGTCGGCGGGGAAAAGACGGTCAGGTCAGCACTCTCGTCTTGCGGCCGACCCCGCGGCCCCACTTGTCTAGCCTGCCTCAGCACGCCCTATCCCGCCGCAAAAAGGCTGTGATTTCAATAGTAACCACGGCCTTTTGGTACAGCGATGAAACTAAGATGCGCTGATTAAACTAACCCCGCGTGCCGAAGTCAGATTCGTTGACAAAAAGTAAGCCACGTGCATATGATGAGCACACAAGGGAGAACGTTTGTTCTAAACACTATCAGAATCATATTTTTGGGAGGACAAGCTAATGTTGATCATTGAAAAAACCGATGGCAGCCGCCTCACCGCTGCCAGTTTCCATCCCCAAGACTTAGAGGCAGCGGCGGGGGCACTGCCTATTCGCGATGATCTGTTGTTCATCCACACCCTAGTCTTGATCATGCCGTTCACGAACGAAAACACACGCACCATTGCCATCGACGCCGAGACTGGCCCCTATGCAGTGAGCCAGGAAACGCGCGCGCTCACCCGCAAGATGGGCCTGCTGCTGTCGCCGTTTCACGAGGAATTGAACGCAGCCCGTCAGCACATCAAGACGAAAATGGGCATGCACGGCCGCCCGCCGCGCGTCATCGCCTACTTCGGCATGTTTTTCTTTCCCCTGGGACAAAGTGAATCCGGCGGGACAATCTGGATCGCCGGCCACTACCTCAAGACCCTCACCATCATTGAACCGCATGTCGTCCGGGTCGAATTTCAAACTGTCGCAGGCACCGGCTTCACCGTCACCCTGTCCAGTCCCACGCTGCCCAGCGCGCGGCGGCTCAGTCAGCTTCAGGAATTTGCTGCGGCGGTCACGCGGGAGATGCAGCCGACCTTGCGGCAACATTTTGGTGATATTTGCTACGGCGCGCAGTTCTCAGAGCCGCTGCCGGCGAATAATTACGCCCACCTGGATCTGAACGGCGACCCGCTGCCAGACGCCGAGGTGCCCAACCCCATGCGGCGCGAACTCGACCAACTATGGCCTCAGTTGCAGGCGCGGCTGAGGGACGAAGGTCACTACATCGACTTGCCCCAGCTGCGAGCGGAGCTGCTTGATAACCTCCGGCACTATCAGGAAAGCGACTAGCAAAAGAGGCTCGACCGACGGGAAATTCGCGTTGGCCAAGCCTCTCTTAGTTTATCGTAAATTCTGAAGGTCCAATTTCCAATAACCCGAGTGGCTGTTCAATCAGGCTGGATATATATTGAATATTTATCGTATTAAACGTATGATATGGCTATTGCTTCTTTTGGGAAGGGGTACACACATGCACAAACATACTTGGCTCACATTATTAATGACCGGCCTCTTGGTTTGGCTCCTGGCCGCCATCGCCCAGCCGCAGCCCGTCCACGCGGCCACCGACGACTCCCTGGCTCGCATCCAGCAAAAAGGCACCTTGGTGATGGGCAACTCACCGAACTACCCGCCTTACGAGTTCACGACCAACGTGAACGGCAAGGAGCAGGTCGTCGGCATGGACATCGAGATCGGCAAGCAAATCGCGAAGGACCTCGGCGTGAAGCTGGTGGTCAAGCGCATGGACTTCGATTCGCTGCTGGTGGCGCTGGAAACCGGCAAGGTCGACATGATCCTGTCCGGCTTCTCCCCGACCGCCGAGCGCAAGCAGCACGTGGACTTTTCCAACACGTACTACACATCCAAGCAAGACATCATTATCCTCAAAACCGACAAGGGTCTGTACTCGGATCGCAAGTCCTTTAATGATAAGAAAGTCGGCGCGGTGGTCGGCAGCATCGCCTACAACCTGGTCAAGCAGCAGATGCCTGGCGCTAAGGTCGTCGGCATGCAAAATGCGTCCGACCTGGTGCTCGCACTCAAGGCGCACAAAATCGACGGCATCGTGAAGGACTCGGCCTCGGCCGTAGCGTACGCCAACTCCGACCCGACACTCGCGGCCATCGACGGCAAGTTCACCGTGTCCGGCGCCGAATCCGGCAACGCCATCGCGCTGCCGAAGGGCTCGTACGCGTTGCAGGCCGCCATCAACAAAAGCATCGCTAAAATCCATAGGAAGGATCAGATCAACAAGCAGTTCCTGCCTGAGGCGTCCAAGTACATTTCCACCGGCGCTAAAACCCACACCATGTGGCACTACTGGACCTACTTCGCCAAGGGCGTTGAGTACACCGTCGGCATCTCGCTGGTCGCCGTGATCATCGGGGTCTTGCTGGGCTCCGGTCTCGCCTTCGTCCGCTTGGGGCATATCACCTGGCTGAAGCAGCTGGCCAACGCGTACGTCACCTTTGTCCGCGGCACGCCGCTGATGGTCCAGGTCATGTTTATCTACTTCGGCATCGGGACGTTCTACAACGTCTCGGCGGTCGTTGCCGGCACGCTGGCGGTCGGGCTAAACTCGGCGGCCTACGTGTCCGAAGTTTTCCGCGGCGGCATCCAGGCCATCGCCAAGGGCCAAACCGAGGCGGCACGCAGCCTGGGACTCAGCCAGCGCGACACCATGCGCTACGTCGTCTTCCCACAGGCGCTCACCGACATCTGGCCGGCTTTGGGCAACGAGTTCATTTCGCTGATCAAGGAAACCTCGATCGTCTCGATCATCGGCGTGGCGGATCTGATTTACCAGATGCGCATCGTGCAGGCCGACACTTACCGCGGCGTCTTGCCAATCGCCATCGCGATGGTGCTGTACTTCATCATGACCTACAGCCTCACGAAACTCCTCGCCTTTTTGGAGAAGAAAATGCATCACGAAGTCACGGTGTAACACGCCGCGCAGCCTCGGCCTTGGCCGGGGCTTTTTTCGTCTCCTAAGTCAATCAAATGTGCAGTATAATATTCGTAATAGTGGGCATAATTTTTGAGAGGGGTGTACAGATGAACGCGTCAGCACTGTTTAATGCTGAGAACCGGGCCAGTTACCGCATCCTGCAAGCCATCAGTAACGCCTCGAACCAAACCCTCGCCGAAACCACGCTGTCAGAACAATTCGGCCTGACCAAGTACAAGTTGAATAAAGTCTTTGACACGCTCAACGCCGACCTGGTCGCGGTGTCCACTGACACCCCGAGCTACCTCGACGACTTGGAAAAAGGCTACTGGCGCGCCCATCACCTCACCAAGGTGATCCTGCAAAAGCTCCGGCTGATGTACCTGAAGCGCAGCTACGAGTTCACGGTGTTTGAGTACCAGTTCTTCTTTTCCGAGCGCACGCCCAAAAGCAAATACATGAAGGAACACTTCATTTCCAACGCCAAGTTCTACGAGGCCTCGGCTCAGTTGAAAAATGACCTGGCGGATGATTTTCTCTCGCCCCACGAGCCTGCCGACACCGAATTTGCGACGCGGCTGGCGCTTTTCCAGTTTTATTTCGTGGCCTACAACGGCATCGCCAGCCCCTTCAAAGAGCTGGACGAAACCGTCGAGGCGCTGATCCGCACGCTGGAGGCGCAGCTGGACGTGGCACTGCTGCCGACGCAAACTACGAAGCTGCGATTTTTCCTCAAGATCTGGCTGCTGCGGATGATGAACGGCCAGCACATCGAAAAGGTGCTGCCAGGCGCACTCGAGTTGCCTGGGGCCAACGGGCGCCTCGACGGAATTCACAAGATTTTGCCAAAACAGTTCGGGGTCACGTCTGCCGAACTCGACTACCTGTACGCCTTTTTGGCCATTTGGCACTACCTGCCGCCGGCCAGCGAAACCGACTTGATTTCGGCCGCACGGCTGCCCAAGGCGGGGCGGATGACGGATGAATTCCTGGTGCTGGTCCAAAGTCGCCACATTTTGGATGACCCTGGCGAAACCGACTTAAGCCCCCTGCGGCAGGCCTTGTTCGGGCTGCACGTGCAGATGGTCACTTTCTACCTGGCACCGACCACCTTCATCGACGACCAGCAGATTAGTTTTTTTGCGAATCTCTACCCCGGCTTCGATGAGCTGATCCTGACGTTTATCAGTCAGCTGGCCAAGCGCGCCGACCCGGTGCTCAACCGGACGATGGCGGTCAACCTGTACTTTTCCTACATGTTCACGCTGATCAACTACCTGCCGACCGAGGCGCTGCGCGACAAAGTGTACGTGTGCGTCGATTTTGCGCAAGGCCCGATTTACACCGACTACATCTCGCGGACCCTGTCCAGCTTCGACAACGCGTTCATTGTCGTCGAACACCGGCTCTCTAAGCACACCGACGTCTACTTGTCGGACTTTTCTGACCCGACTCTGGCCATTCCCCAGGTCACGTGGGCGAACCCCCCGTCCCCAGCCGATTGGGGCGAGTTGGCGGACTTAACCGTACGCGTGAAACAGGCCAAAATGCAGACAGTCATACCGAAAACGGTGAGTGACCCATTTTCACTGAAGCGAAAGGACGCAAGCGATGACAAAGCTGACTCATAACGCAAATCAAATCGGCGCCGTCCTGATGGGCGCCGCGGCGCTGACCGGCGTCACCCTCGCGGCTCCGGCCATCACGCCAGCAGCCCCGGTCCAAGCGGCAACGCAAGCGACGACCGTGCTGGGCGCGAGCTGGAGTACCCTGGCCAGCACTGCAGATGGCACCCTGGCCTCGCAGCACTTCGTTGGCAGCCAAGTCACGGCAACGGTCAGCGGCACGCACCAGACGCTGGCGACAATCACGCTGGCGGCGGGCGATTTTAGCGTCATCGACGACGATACGGTCGCCGGCACCTACTATGCCAACCTGACGGCTCAAGGCCAAAGCAACCTGGCCGCGGCAGTCAAGGCCGCGATCGGCGATAACAATTACGTTGTGTCCTCAAGCATTCAGGGGGCGCTGGCCGTGAACCCAGCTGGCACTGGCACTGCCGTCATGACTTACGGGTACGTTGACGGCAACCAGGTGATTGCGACGATCCAGCAGCAGCTTGGCCTGCAGTCCGCAGGCACCTACATTGCGCAGCCGCCTGCCGGCTACGCGCTGGCAGCTGGGCAAAGTGACCAAATCCTCTTTAACATGACGTCCCGTATGATGACGGCAACGATTCAGGTCACCGCTCAACAAACCTCGAGCTGCGCCGACTCCAGTCAGTCAAGTGGCGCCAGCGCAGCGGACTCAAGTGCGGCCTCAGTCGCCCAAAGCATTGCCGCAAGCAAGGCAGCCAGTGAGGCAGCCGAGAGCGCTGCGATTTCCGAGGCTAACTCCATTGCCGAAAGCAAGGCAGCGAGCGAAGCAGCGGAGAGCGCCGCAATCTCTGAGGCCAACTCCATTGCCGAAAGTGAAGCAGCAGAGAGTGCTGCGGTCTCTGAGGCTAACTCCATCGCCGAAAGCAAAGCAGCCAGTGAAGCAGCGGAGAGCGCCGCGATTTCCGAGGCCAACTCGATCGCCGCAAGCAGAGCCGCAAGCGAAGCAGCAGAGAGTGCTGCGGTCTCTGAGGCTAACTCCATCGCCGAAAGCAAGGCAGCCAGTGAAGCGGCAGAGAGTGCGTCGATTTCCGAGGCTAACTCCATTGCCCAAAGCAAGGCGGCTAGTGAAGCATCGCAGAGCGCCGCGATTTCCGAGGCTAACTCCATCGCCGAAAGCAAGGCAGCCAGTGAAGCGGCAGAGAGTGCGGCGATTTCCGAGGCTAACTCCATCGCCGAAAGCAAGGCAGCTAGTGAGGCAGCCGAGAGTGCCGCGATTTCTGAGGGCAACTCCATTGCCGCAAGCAAAGCGGCCAGTGAAGCATCCCAGAGCGCCGCAATTTCCGAAGCTAACTCCATTGCCGAAAGCAAGGCGGCTAGTGAAGCAGCGCAGAGCGCCGCAATTTCCGAAGCTAACTCCATTGCCGCAAGCAAAGCGGCCAGTGAAGCATCCCAGAGCGCCGCAATTTCCGAAGCTAACTCCATTGCCGAAAGCAAGGCGGCTAGTGAAGCAGCGCAGAGCGCCGCGATTTCCGAAGCTAACTCCATCGCTGAAAGCAAAGCGGCCAGTGATGCGGCGCAGAGTGCTGCAGCTTCCGAGGCCAAATCAACTGCCGAAAGCAAAGCGCCGAGAGAAGTCCAAAGTGCTGCAGTACTCGGGACCAATCCCCTCGGCAAAACAATCCTTACGGCGAAGCCAACCAAGCCGGCGCCCCGCACAACCAGCCCTAAGGCACCCGTCGTTCAGAATAAGACTGTCACTTCAGCCGCGGCCAAACAAAAGCAGCGGATCACGGTGATTGTTGTCGATGCTGATACTGGCAAACCGCTTCAAACCGATTTGATTGCCGGGGTACCAGGCGAACCGATGACGTTCAATTTTCATGAACTCACGCAGTCACTAGTAGAAGCTGGCTACGCGGTTCTGATCAACCCGGCCACCGATTTAACCCGCTTTCCAGCAGCCGACCAGACGGTGGTCATCACGGTCAAACACGTGATGGCTGCCCCACTTGCTTCGAACCTGCCAAGTGAATACCAGGCGCTGGTGCCAGGACTGGCTGGCGCAAAGAATAACGCGGCCCAGCAGAATCGCCGGACTACTGAACAATCTAGTCAAGCGCAAATCACCAACCTGTTCCAAGGTGAGCGGCTGAACCGGCAAATGGTCTATGCACCATTTTCAATGTCACTTCAGCAGCATCACGGCAACGGTGGGGGCGCACCGGATCCGGCGGCCGGCGCAGCCATGCTGGCGGCTTACTGGGAAAGTCTCTCGGGCGTGATCAACTTCGGCATTCAGTCCTAAGCACAGTAAAGGGCAAATCGCTTCAATCAGCGATTTGCCCTTTTTCGTGTCTCAACAAAAAAGCTGCCAGCGCCGCACTCCCTCCCCGGAGTGTGTCACTGAACGCTTTCTGCCAACTCTTCAGTCGGTTTGCCCAGATATTGGTATTCTGCAGCCTTACGCAAGGCCACCGCTTCATCAAACGTCTGACATGACTTGAGAAGCACATAGCGGCCTTGATACCGGAGCCGCGCAAACCAACGGTTATTGGCCGGATTATAAGAGACACCCACTACACCAGACTTATTGCGCTTGCTTTTGACTAATGAATTCAGCGAAATCCCATCATCATTCGTCAAATCACGCCCATGCGCGTGCTGGTGCGCCCTGAAGGCCGGATTTAACGCCGCGCGTTGCCGAGCGACGTCCCGACGCAAGCACCCACAACTGCGCACTTGGCCTGACCGCAGCCGACACCCGTCGACTGTGACCGTATTACCGCAAGAACACTGGCATTGCCATACCGCATTCCCGTTCTTGGCTGTCCCTGCTCGCTTGAGCACGGTCAGCCGACCAAATTGTTCACCTGAGAGATTTTTCACTCGCATCGTTTTTCCCTCCTCACTCCATGTCTATATTCTAAGGTGGGAAAAGAGGGAACATTCTCCGCGATTTTTTCTATTTTTGCAAAAAACGCGGAGACTCCGGTTTTGTACATCAGATGACGGCGTTTAATACCGATTAATCTCTGTATCGGGTCCTTAACTCACTGGTCTCTAAACAGTGTGAAGGCAACATCAGCCTCAGAAAAGGTTAGTCATCATTTTAAGTTGGTCGACTATTTTGACTGCGTTGAATTAGCTTGAGCCACATTGACCACGGATATGGACAAAGAAGTTTCTCGGCCTTGAGCGTGATCGTTAGTTGGATTTCCTAGTTTAGGCGTGAGAACCTGGGAAGATGCTTATCACTGCCCTCCTCTCTTAATAAGCTTTTCCGCGCATCAAAGAGGTGTTCCCTCAACAGTGAAAGTGGACGCCGCAAGATTTTGATGTGCTCTCCCTAGAATACTGGAAATGATTGTCTTCTTGAAGAGACGTTGCTTAATTGCCGGACAGATCTTCCGCTCTCCAGGCCCGAATGAACCGCTTTAGTCTTTGCTATCGAATCATTTGACCAAGTCGCGGAAAAGTCCAGTTCATTTTGACCATGAGCTTGTTAATCAGGTCTTGGCCCAAAGTGCAGACTTTCACGGTTAGGAGTGGTTAACGCAAGCTTCACCTCAATTTCCAGAATCCGCTTTTTTGGCGGATTTTTGTTTATTCTGACGATACTGCATTTTGGCGACAGATTTCACAAAACAGCTTTTCCTGTCGGATTCCCGCTTGATTTTAGGCAAAATACAAAATCCTGGAAATCGAGACACGAGAAATTTGAATATGGTGCGGAGAATCTTGAAAGGCCAGTACTGACAAGGCTTTAGCGGTTCACGTAAAATATGATTATTTCATATTTTGGCGACGATGACAAAGCTTAATGCTGCAGGGTTTCTGGGCTCTTCCGCGCCAATTTTTTATTGTTCGTGTGTCAAATTCCCAAATTTTGTATTTTGCCTTATTTTTTTGCAATTCCGTTCAAAATTAGTCTCTGACGAATCGGTGAGCTCAAACCTGGAGGCCTTTGATTTTCGTCAAAGCGTTCAAATGATTGGTGCAGGCAATTATTCATTTAGCCGAGAGATTTGCTGAATCGAGTCGAACCCGACTGGGAATCGATATTCGTGTCGTAAACGAGAACACGTGAGAGGTAAAGTGAGCGCTCTGGTCACGACATCCACGCAAGCGGTTGCGCTTTCTCCTATTTACCTTGGAATCAGCATCTAAAACCAACCAACAATGAAACTGTATAAACGAGGAAGCGCTGCAATCCCAAAAGACAATTGCGGTCCTTTTCAGTTTGCAAGACGATCTGCTATTCGTTGCTTACCACTTTTATAAACTCAGAACCAAAAAGAACCGCTCCTCACGCGTTGCGTGAAGAACGGTTCTTTCAAATTCGTCTAATCCGTTAACGATCTGCCTTGCGCTTCCGCTCAACCAAACCTAGAAGACTCATTAGAGAAACACCGAGTAATGCCAAGCCAGTGGCACTTTCGTTACCAGCCCCAGTTTACAATTCAAGTGCAACACCTTAGCGACTAGACCAAAAAGGCCATGAAGACCTATTCTTGTTAGTGCAACCAGACAAGAAAGCAGGAATCTTCATGACCCACTCTCAGATTAACACTCACAAGCA
>NZ_BOLU01000005.1:0-76902 GCF_016861825.1 Lacticaseibacillus sp. 866-1
TCGATTATGTAGTATGGCCTTGAACATCCATATTCTAATCGACGAGGAGAGTTTTTCGTATAACTCATTTGACTCCACCCGCACAGCGGGTGGTTTTGAGCCTCGCGCGTCTCCGCGCGAGCCCGGCTAAAGCCTCTATAAAAAAATCCGCCTGCGCTGGCAGACGGACCGTGATGGATCGTGAATTACTTGTCGAGCTTAACTTTGTCGGTGACTTCAAGCTTGTCGTTGAATGTGTAAACAACAGGTTCACCAGTGGTCATTTCCAAGTTGATGATGTCTTCATCGGAAATGTTTTCAATGTACTTGGTCAAAGCACGCAGGGAGTTGCCGTGCGCAGCAATGATGACATTCTTGCCGTCAAGCAGGTCCGGAGCAATGTGATCTTCCCAGAATGGGATAACGCGCTCCAAAGTGACCTTGAGGTTCTCGCCGCCAGGAATAATCCGGGGGTCGAGGTTCGCGTAACGACGGTCCTGAGCAGCGGAGCCTTCGTCGTCAGCGCTCAAAAGCGGTGGCAAAGTGTCGTATGAACGACGCCAGATGTGAACCTGCTCGTCGCCCCACTTCTTGGCTGCTTCGGCCTTGTTCTGGCCCTGCAAAGCGCCGTAGTGACGCTCGTTCAGCCGCCAGGTCTTGGTTTCTGGGATCCAAAGCTGATCGGATTCTTCCAGTGCGTAGTGCAAAGTCTTGATCGCACGGGTCAAAACGGACGTGTAAGCCTGATCGAATTCCAGGCCGGCCTTCTTGATGCGACGACCTGCTTCCTTCGCTTCTTCAGTTCCCTTTTCGGACAGGTCAACATCGACCCAGCCGGTAAACTGGTTGGACAGGTTCCATTCACTTTGGCCGTGACGGATAAGCACTAATTTTGCCATCGAGAGATTACCTCACTTTTTTATTTTGCTGCATTCACAGCTGTTTTCGACACTTAATGATACACCACTTGCAGAAAAAGCGCGACGTCTTTTACCTGCCGCGCGTTGTCGTCCCCATTGAGGCATCATTTCTGGTAGACTCGTAGCGGAGGTAATTTTATGCGTAAATATTGGTGGCTGACGGTGGTCGTGCTCTGGCTGGTCAGCATTGCGTACTTTCTGGTCTACGTCAACAGTCCTGCGCTGCGGACCGCAGTCGATGCTAGTACCGGCTTATCCATGCTGCACGGCGTCATGGACCTGCTGCTAATCGGCGGCGGCATCGCCATCATCGCCGGCTTATTGCACAAAATTTTTCATCGCCATTAAAAAACCAGCCGCATGCGGCTGATCAAAGGTTATTTTGCTCGCGCAGCCGTGATCGGCGGCGCTTTTTTTGTCGTCGGCAGTTTCTTAACGCCGAGCAGGTCGAGAATGAAGGTAAAAATCGGGATCCCGACGATCAGGCCCCAGGTGCCAAAAAGCCAGTCCCCGACCATCAGCACCACAAAGGTGAAGAAGACCGGCAGCTTGGTCCGGCTGCTCATGAATTTCGGGTTCAGGACGTAGGTTTCCAGCAGGTGAATCACAATGATCATGGCGATGATCGTGATCACGCCCCGCAAACCGCTGACCGTGTAGGCGATGATGGCCAGCGGCACGACCGAGATCAAGGCCCCGGCGACCGGCACCAGCGACAGCAGGAAGACCATGACGGCCAAGCTGGGAATGTTAGGCATTTTCAGGAAGATCAGCGTGATGGTGGTAATGGTCGTGTTGACCAGCGCAATAAAGAGCTGCGCCTCGATCACGACTCCGAACGACGCAATGAATTTGTTTGCAAAGTACGCGACGTCCTGAAAATACCAGCCAAACGTGGAATTAGTGAAGTTGTGGCCAAAGTGTCTCAGCTCATCGATTTCCATCGAGAAAAAGAAGCTGAGGATCAGCGATAAAACCAGCGTCACGCCCATGGCCGTCAAGCTGCCAGCGTACTGCAACAGCGCAGTCACCGAAGTCTTGATCTGATCGTTCAAATTCATCTGGTTGGCGGCCTGCACGACCCACTGCATGGCCTGATTGTTCGCAAAGGCCTTGCTGTTGTAAAAGTCGCTCACCGAGTTGACCAGGTGAATGGTTTGATTAACCACCGCCGGAACGTAGTGGATCACCGCATACGCCATCCCGGCGATAATCAGCAGGTACAAGGGCACAACGACTACCATCGCCGGCAGGTGCACATGGCGTCTGATGACCTTGATCAGCCGCGTCACCAAAAATGAGAAAATGAACGTCAACAAAATCGTGCTCATCACCGCGCGCACCAGCCACAAAATGATTACCAGGCTGGCCAGCACCACCCAGCGGCGCAGTTTCACATTGGCCACAAACCGTTCGTACTTGGTCATCAAACCCCTCCCGTCAGCTATCATTATACCCCAGATGAACAAAGGCGCCGCCCCCCTCGGGCGACGCCTGAACCTGCATCACTTATCTGCTTTAAACACTTTAAGCCGCTTGTTCGTGGCCTTCGAAACTTTTGTCAACTCACCACGCACCATAATGCGATCAGCACGCGTCGCTGTGTTCACTTCACAGGTGATCAGGGTGATCAACTTTTGGTTCGGGACCGGATCGACCCAGTGGACTTCGTACTGATCAACGTTTTTCTTCAGGGTCACCTTGTATCGATACACATTTTTCATGTCAGTGAGGTAGACGTTGTCGCCAGCTTTCACGTAACCCAGCGGGGAAAAGAGCACGCCTTTGTGGGAGGTGTCATGCCCTGCCAAGGCGTAATTCCCCTCGCCCATCTTCTGGTCCGCCGTCATGGTTGCAGCCCCAACTGAGAGGTTATCGTTGGCCAGCCCCTTCATAATCGGCAGGTGCAGGGACACCTTTGGAATCGCGATCATGCCGATCGCGTTCTTAGTGTTCATGGCCGCATTGCCCACAGTCCCTAAATCGAGGTCGTTAACTTTAGAGAAATCATAGGTGGCCTTCTTCTTATTGTTCTTAGCGACGACCTTTTGATCGAGCGTACTCAAAGTCGACCGACTCATCCAATCGACAACAAACAGCTTGATTTGTTCATTAAAAACCAGTGCTAACCCGACCACGAGACCGAGCGTCAAAAACACCCGCCAGGCCCAGGTCTTGGCCCTTGAACTTTTCTTCGAGTGCTTCCGGGCTTTCGCCATCTTGCTACCTCCTGTAAACGCGCTAAATCTGAATCTTGTGCTAATTATAACCCGTAAATTAATTGAGCACAACGGAGCGACTTGCGCCATAAATTGGAACGTTTATAATTGGGACAGAGGTTAAGGGTTGCCTAATAAGCCCCCAAGCCTGCCATTAGAGAGGATGAGTTTTTTGTCACAGTCGCAATCATCAATCAGTCGTTCCAAACACACCGCATTTATCGCCACGCTGCTGACTGGCACGTTCTCCATGTCGATTTCGCAGTCCTCACTAAGCACCGCGTATCCGACGTTCATGAAAAGCTTTGGGCTCAGTGCCAGCACTGTTTCCTGGCTGACCACCGGGTTCATGCTGGTGATGAGCCTGATGATTCCCGTTTCTCCATGGCTTTTGAACAATGTCGGGTTTAAAAAACTGTTTCAAAGCATCGTTGCTTTGTTCGCCATGGGCACGGTCTTTTGCATCTGGGCCCCGAGCTTCACGGTGCTGATGGTCGGTCGGCTGCTCGAGGCCCTCGCGGTCGGAATCATCTTCCCCAGCTACCAAACCGTGCTGCTGACGATCACGCCGCGGGCCGCGCGCGGGCGGACCATGGGCCTGGCGGGGCTGGTAATGGGCTCCGCCTTGGCGGTTGGGCCGATCATCTCGGGCGTGCTGCTCAGCTTCTTCCCGTGGCAGGCGCTGTTTGCCCTGTTTCTGATTGTCGCCCTAGCAGTCCTGGCGGCGTCCACCGTCACGATCACGGACGTCATGCCCAAGGCGCTGTCCGCGCTTGACTGGCTGTCGGTCATCCTCGCTGCCAGCTTCCCTGCTTTGCTGTACGTGCTGTCTGAAGCCACTCACGCGGGCATGAACACCGCGCTGTGGACTATCTTGATCATTTCGGTACTGGCTGCGGTCTGGTTCACCACGCGCCAGCTAAAAATGAAAAAGCCGCTGCTCGAGCTGCAGGTGTTCAAGACCTCGCTGTTCACAAAGGCGGTGTCGATGACCGGCATTTCCTACATCGCACTGATTGTCACCACCATCGTCATGCCGCTGTACTTCCAAGATGTCCTGAAAGTCTCACCGCTGATCTCCGGCCTGTCCCTGGTGCCGGCGGCGGTGCTGCTCAGCCTGCTGAACCCCCGCGCCGGGGCCCTGCTGGATAAAATTGGCCCGCGCCGCGTCGTCACGATCGGCATGAGTCTGATCGTCATCGGGTTTGTGCTGCTGGGTCTGCTTGTCGGCCGCATGCCGCTGATCGTCGCCATCATCGGCGCGATGTTCACCGAAGCCGGTAACGCATTTGTGATGATGCCGGCGGTCACGGCCGGCGCGAACGCCTTGCCCAAGGCGCTGATCTCCGATGGGACTGCGGTCACCACCACCATTCGCCAGCTGCTGGGCTCCACCGGGGTCGCCGTCGCCACCATGATCTTAAGCACCGTGCAGACGGCCACCGGCAGTCAAAATGCCGGCTTCACCGCCACTTTCTTCGCCTTTGCGCTCGTCGGCGCCGTCGGCCTGCTATTAGGTCTGACCATGCCAGGCAAACGAGAAGCATAAAAAAGCTCGCTGCCGCTGGTCTCAGCAAATTGAGACAGCGGCAGCGAGCTTTTTTAGTCCAACTGGATTTCTTCAAACGGCAGCCGCTCGTCAAACAAAATCGGCTGGTCCAACGTGATTTCATCCGGTCCCGTGCGGCACGTGAGCGCGATAATCTGGACGCCAGCCGCCTTGGCCGCGGTGATCGCCGGTGCCAGCTCTGGAAATCGCGCTTTGAAAATCGTCATGCTGGCGATGCCAGGCAGCTGCACCACAAATACCAGAAACGCACGGTAGCCGCTTTGCGCCGCGTGCGTCAGCGTGTGGACATGCTTGAGCCCGCGCGTGGTCGGGGCATCGGGAAACGCGGCCCGTTCCCCATTGGCCAACGTCACACCTTTGACCTCGACAAACCAGTCATGGCTGGCCGCGTCCTGCCCGGCAAAATCCAACCGACTGTCAAGGTAGGTCGTCTCTGGTCGCACCTGGTAAGGCTCTTCGCAGGTGGGCAGCACCAAGCTGCCATCAGTTAGTGCCGCATTGACCACGCGGTTGGGCGCAAGACTGTCAATGTTGATCCACCGGCCGTCGCGCTGGACTGCGATGATGTCGTACGGCGTTTTGCGAGCGGGGTTATCCGCCTTGCGAACGCTGATCGGCGCGCCGGGCAGCAGCAGCTCCTTGTTTCGGCCAGTGTTGCTGAGGTGCGCGGCAACTGGTTCGTCGGCCAACTGCACCGTGACGGTAAAGCGGCTGATCCGTTTGATCACGTGCCCGATGACCACATTTGAATATTTCACGCTATCCTCCAGACAAAAAAGCCGACAATCACTGCCGGCTTTGGCTTAACGAACGATGATGACCGAGGCGTCGGCTTCGCGCGCGATTTCCGCGGCGACGTGCCCCAGGCGCGAGCGCCCGCGCCGTTCGTGCGAGCCTAAAATAATCAGGTCCGGCTTGAAGGCCGGCACGATCTCGTCGAGAATCACAGCGGCCGGCTTGCCCTCGCCAATCAGCGGTTGGACGTCCTGGGCGCCAAAAGCCTCCGCCTTTTCAACGTAGGTGTTCAGGTGGGCGGCCATTTGGCTGCGCCGGTCGGCCAACAGGTCCGGAGAAAGCGATTGGTAAATGTTCAAATCGCCAGTTTCCAGAACCGAAACAATGCCCAACGGGATGTTGTAGATTTTGGCCAGTGTGGCCGCGTAGTTAAACGCCTTGTGGGAAGAATCATCGTCATCATCGTCGACCGCGAGCAGCAGGCGGTTATAATGCATCGACTCAACTTCAAAATCCTGTTCAGTTGCCATGTGCATGCCTCCTATGTCTGACCGCGGCGCGCCGCGGGTAACAGCTTTCCCATTGATTATACCGCAGTCTTGGACTTTAGGCGTTGATTTGCCTGTCGCGGCCAGTCACCGATCCAGACAGCCAGTTTCGCGGAAGTAGCGCGTGATCAACGGCTGACAAGCATCGCGCACGGCTGGCGCCAGAAAATACAGCGTTTGAACCACCCGATGCCAGGCGCTGAGGCGATACCCGGCGGCCAGGCCGGCAAAAACGCCGCCACGCGACCCTCGGCCAGCGCATGCGCCCAGCCGCGGCCCTGAACATAACCGCGCCAGTCGTGCTCCCGGTACAGGTACTCAAGCGCCCACTGGAACCACAGCCCGCGATCATCGCGGCTCAGAAATGGCGTCTCGGCATCCGCCCGCAGAATCAAGCTGCCAAGCAACGCGGCAAAACTGCGCAAAAAGACCTGGTCATTTTGCGGCTGATCGATGCCTTGCAAAATTGGTTTTGCCGCAACCACTGTCCGGTTGATCTGCGCCTTCTGGGCGAGCGTGAACCCGCTGGCCAGCCGTCCGCGGGCCATCAGGGTGAAAGTCACCTCGTCGCGCACATGCCCGTCTAGGTCGCCGACATGGGCCAGCAGCCAAGTCACTTCGGCATCAGTAAAAGTCAGCGGATCAGACTGCGTCAGTTTTTGTTCCAGTTCCTGCTGCATGTGCAACCACCTTCTTTGGCCACATCATAGCATAGCCGCCGGGCCCCTGAACACGCGCAAAAGCGCAAAAAAATAGGCTTCAAATCGGATCTTGCACTAATCACGATTCGAAGCCCTTTAAGAGTTAAGGTGATCCTCGGTATTGCGAAGTTGCTTACTAGAAACTTGGATACTGCGACACCTCTAATATCTCTTATTCACTTGTACGGTTAGACAACTTGAAGTACTTTGGTGCTGCCAGATAACTTGGCGTTGTGTGTTGTTACTTTATTCAACCGATATGCACCTTTATCTCGTCGTCATTCCGCTTGGATTATTGAGTCTCTTTAGCAGACTCACACCTCCATTAAACTGACAACTTTCTGGTTCTATCAGGTAGTTCACTTGGTGGCACAGAATCAGTTGTGCCTTAGCTCTAATCATGTGTTGGACAACCGGCACTTTCGAGCAGGTCTTGGTGGATCAAGTTCTTGGATCTCTCCGAGTGACCTCCCTTAACTCCATCTATAATATACCATGGTCCGCAGAATGGTGCAAGCGCTTACGCCGTTATTTTTAAAAGAAAAATCAGGTCGTCTTTTAATACTTAAACTGCCGTAGCGGACTGGCTGCGCCGTAGCCAAATTCCCGCAACATCCGCCGGTTTGGATCGATGGACACCACGTACCCGGCATACTCACTGGGCGTATTGATGAGGCGATTCCACTTGCGATTGTAATTGGTGGTCAACCCGTGCAGCCGGCCCATCAGCGCGGAGCAGTTCAGCAGGCTGTAGTGAATCCCGTTGACGCGGTAATCCTCTTCGGTGTGCCAGTGGCCGGCCAGGTAGCCGATGATGGTGCCGGAAGTCTGAGAAAAATCAAACCGGGCGCTCCCGCCGAAATCGGGATGCGTCCCGCATTCCACCCGGCCGGCATACTTCTCGTTAAAGGCCCGCAGCACCTCGTGCAGCGGCCGCCCGTTGAACTTTAGTCCGGGCTTGCCGCTGCGCACCATCGCCGGCGCGTGGGCCATGATCAAGACGTCGCGGGTGCCTGCACCAGCCAGCGCATCGCAGAGCTCCTGCAGCTGCTCGGCGGTGACCGCCAGCGTTTTTTTCAGGTCGTAGTTGCGGCGGCCGCCGATCCAGCGCACCGGGACATCAGAGGTGTTCAGCACGATCACCCGCACGGTCCCACTATCGAAAAAGGACAGTCCGTGGCGCGTCACTGAAGGCCCGCCGACCTGCTGGGTCATCGGCCGAAACACGGTGTCGTTAAACACCCAGGGGTGAAAACTGCCCGCAAACCGGCGATTTTTTTCGGCGTACTTATCGTTGTCGTCGTGGTTGCCCTTGGCAATCACAAACGGCAGATCATCCGCCTTGAAATCCGCGGCGATGTTGCGCAGCCGCCACATGGTCATGAACGCCGGCTCCGAGCCGTCCACCAGGTCGCCCAGGTGAATGCGCCAGGACACCGGCAGCTCTCCTGCCAGCCAATGCTGCTCCTGCACGTGCCAGTAGCCATTGGGCCCGTAATACGTCCGCGAAAAGGCGGTGCGGTCATGGGTGTCCGTGATCACCGCAAAATTCAGGGCCGAAGCCGGCAGCTGGGGCCGTACCCACTCGGCAAACTTGGTCAGATCCGCCTTGGCAAAGCGGCGAATAGAAATATTTGGACGCAGCAGCATAGATGCCCTCCTGACGATGCCCAATTGGCACCACTGGTGTTCTATCAGAAATTAAGCCACACACCCAGGCCCATGAACACGACCTGGGCCAGCGTAGTGAGAAACAAGCTCTTAATCGCAAGCGGGAACGTCTCGGTTTTCACTGGGCGTTTGGCAAACGTGCGCACATTTTTGACCACGATTGGAATGGTCACCAAAGTCAGCAGCGACAGCTTCGGCAGAATCTGCAGCCACACAGCGACAATGAGCGCCAAAAAACCGACCGTGTAGAGCCCGGCGAAGAAAATCAGGCTGCGCCGGCGCCCCAAGTAGTACACGATGGTCCGCCGGTTGAGCTGCTTGTCCTCTTCCTCGTCGGCGATGTTGTTGGCCAACAGCAGCGCCGCAATCGCGCCTTGCGCCAGCCCGGAAGCCAGCAGGACCGGCCAGATGAACGCCCAGTTAAACGCTGCGACCGAAAACGCGTTGACATAGACGGCAATCAGGAAGATCACGAACCCCATGGTGAAGCCGGAGAAAAATTCCCCCGTCGGCGTGGTGGAAATTGGCCGCGGGCCGCCGGCGTAACAGTACCCGACAGCAAAGCTGAACAGGCCCAGCCACAGCAGCGGCCAGCCGGTGCGGCTCACCATCCACAGCCCCAAAACGGCACTGGCGGCCATCATGGCCACAATCAGCCAACCGATGGCGCTTGGATTCAGGTGCTCGCGGCCGATGATGTTGGTCTTTTGCTGAAACGCCTCGGCCTCCACACGCTGGGCCCGCCGGTAGTCCTGGTAGTTATCATTCGCGTCCACGGCCATGTTGAACAGCAGCATCGCAATAAAAAACACGATCAGCTCAGGTAGATGGAGCGTGTGATAATGGTACCAGGCGTACAGTGTCCCCATCAGGAAAGGAAATACGGACGCGGTTTTAGCTTTAATTTCGACTAATTCAAAAAACACTTTCGCCTTCACAGGCTTTCCCCCTAATCCTCGGTCTTTGCGTTGACACTGTTAAAGATGCTGGGGTAGAGTTGACGTACAAGTGGAGGTCAACGTTATGGTCCAGCCGCAGTGGCAGCAATACCCCGAAGTCTATCAAAAACTCACCCTGGTGCAGACCCGCCTAGCAGACCGCACGCGTCTGCGCGTGCCGACAGTTAATGCCCGCGTGCAGGCACAGGTGGCAGCTGGGGGCAAAATGCTTCGTAGTGGGCTTATGTTTATGCTAGCGCGTTTCCATAACATTGACAATCCGTCTTTGATCTCCGCCGGGGCGGCGATCGAGGCTCTTCATTTGGCGACCCTTGAGCATGACGACGTGCTGGACACGTCAGCCATCCGCCGCGGCCTGCCGACACTTACGGCCACTGATGGCAACAAAGCCGCAATTTACGCCGGCGATTTTCTATTTTCCGTGTACTTCGAACTGCTCGCCGAGGCGGCTCCCACGGTGGCAAATGTGGGGACCAACGCGCGCATCATGCATCGGATTTTTATGGGGGAGCTCGACCAAAACGCCGTCAGCCGCGGCACCAAGCTGACGGTTCACCAGTATCTCCGGCAAATCAGCGGCAAAACCGCCGCCTTGTTTGGACTCGCAGCCTATCAAGGCGCCACCTTGTCCGGGGCCTCAGCCGCCGAGCAAACCGCCGCCTACCGGTACGGCCGGTGCGTTGGGATGGCTTTTCAAATGATTGACGACCTCTTGGACTTTACGGGCCGACCGGAGAAAATGCAAAAACCGCGCCTGGAAGACCTGCAAAATGGCATCTATACCCTGCCGGTACTGTACGCGCTGCGCGAAGATGACGGGACCTTAGCGGCGCTGCTTGAGCGCAGGACTGAGGACCCAAAGACCTTATCCGCGGCAGCTGCGCTGATCAGTGTTACCGGCATTCCTGAGGCTGAACGGCTGGCAACCGCGTACACTGATAAGGCCCTGGCAGCATTAAATGCCTTCCCCGCCGGTTCCAAACGGGACGAACTTCACCACCTGACGCAGCACCTCCTGACACGGAGTAACTAACTTTGAAATCAATCAAAACGAGCGCACACCATACTGGCCTGGTCGCGTTCCATCAAGCACCGCCCAAAACACAAGAGCCTCCGCACCGCGATTCTAAAAACGAATCGTGGCACAGAGGCCCTTGTGTTTTGGGCTAAACCCGCTTGATGTCGCAGTCTATTATTAGGCCTGACCGGCATCCAGCGCGTAAAGCCGCCGGTACCGCTCATTGTTGGCCATCAGATCAGCCGGGCTGCCAGCCATGGTCAGCTTCCCATCTTCTAGGAAAATAACCTGGTCGCACTGGCTGACCCCCTGCAGGTGATGGGTCACCCACAGGACAGTCTTTCCCGCCAAAACGCGGAACATGGTGTCCAGCAGCGCCTGTTCGGTAATTGGATCCAGCCCGACCGTGGGCTCATCCAGCAGCACGATTGACGCGTCTTGAAGCAGGATGCGCGCCAGCGACAGCCGCTGCCGCTCGCCACCGGAAAAGCCAAAGCCCGCCTCTTCGACTGGCGTGTCCATGCCTTTTGGCAAACCGGCGATCAGCTCGTCCAGCTGCACTTCCCTGAGCACCCGCTGAACGTCTTCATCGCTGGCCGCTTCATTGCCGAGTCGCACGTTGTTGAGAATCGACGTGTTGAACAAAAATGGACTCTGATCCAGCACCGCGAACAGCCTGGTGCGTTGGTCCTGATACTGCAGCACATTGACGCCGTCGAGGGTCACGGTACCGCGGGTCGGCGTGAGGTCGCCCAAGATCAGTTGGAGCAGCGTGGTTTTGCCCATGCCGCTGGGACCCAAGATTGCCAGTTTCTGACCGGCCTTGAGCATCAGGTTCAGGTGATCGATCAGGACTTCGCTTTCGGCATCATACTGGAAGGCCAAGTCCTGCACAGTCAAAGCGCCCACCGTGGCCGGCGCGGCGAGCTGCTCAGGCAAGGCACGCGTCGTCGGCTTCAGTTGGTTGAGGTGGGAAAGCGCCGTTTTATAGGTTGGCCACTCGCCGATGCCTTGCGCCACATTGGAGAAGGCCATAGAAAGTGGGAACATCACGAGGACAAACGAGCCAATCCAGTCGGCAGTCAGCTGCGTGCCGGCAAAGTACCAGCTCGCCCACACCATCAAACTGGCCGGCACTGCGCCGAAAAACAGGTTCGCGACAAAATCCCGCGCCCACTCAAACATTTTCGACCGGTGCGTGGAAGCAGCCAGCTGTGCCGTAGTCGTCGTGGCCTGGTCGACAAACTGCTCTTGGCGGTGGGTGATGGCCCAATCGGACAGGCCCAGCACGGCATCGGTCAGATCGACATAGGCTTTTTGATTCAGTTCCTTTTGCCGCAGCTTGCGCTTAGTTTCAATTAACAGCCCCCACCAGGGGATCAGGACGATCTGCACCAACAGCAGCAGCAGGACCCACAGGGCAAAACGCCAGTCGAAGATGCCCAACCCTAGCGTGATCAGCAGCGTCAAACCGCCGGCAACTACGGTGGGAAAAATCGCGCGCAGGTACATGTTTTGAATGTGCCCGATATCGTCGCTGAGCAGACTCAGAATGTCACCGGTTTGGTGATGCTCCTGGACGAACGCGGCATCGGTTTCCAGCACCTGATAAAGCTTGCGGCGCATGTGACTGGTGATTTTCAGCACCCAGTTGTGCGACGTCAGGCGTTCCAGGTACTGGAACACCGGCCGGCCGATCCCAAACGCACGGGTCAAAACGACTGGTACATAGATCGCGGCAAACAGCGGCATTGTGGCCGCAAAGTCGATCAAATAGCCCGAGGTGAACATCAAGGCCCCTGCGCAGAAATAGGTCAGCACCCCAAGGGCCAGCGACCAAAACAGCAGGTTTTTGTAGCGTTTGAGGTCTGGTTTGACCCAGGTATCATGCTTGAACATTGAACTCACCTCGCATTTCCGCGACCAGCTCCTGATAAGGCTTTGAGTGGGCCTGCAAGTCGGCCGGCGTGCCTTGCGCCACGATCCGGCCTTCCGCCATCACGATGACCCAGTCCATCTGATTCAGCCAGTGCAGCCGGTGCGTGGCAAAAATCACCAGCCGGTCTTTGAACAGTGGCACCAGCGTGGCCTTAAGCGCCGCCTCGGTTTCAATATCCAAGTGCGCGGTCGGTTCATCAAACAGCCAGACCTGCCGCTTAGCATCCAGCAGCGTGCGGCCCAGCGCGATCCGCTGGGCCTGACCGCCGGAAATGCCGCGGCCGCCTTCCCCAATGCGCGTGTCCAGCCCGTCGGGCAGCGTTTTGATCCAGTCAGTTAACCCAGCTTGGGCAACGGCTTCGGCCACCTCATCAGCGGTCGCGTCCGGCCGATAAAAGCGGACGTTGTCGGCAATCGACGTCGCAAAAATGTAAGGCGCCTGCGGAATATAGGACAGGTGATCCTGCCAGGCCGGCTGCGCCATGTGCGGCAACGCGTGACCATTGGCGGTAAATGGCGTGGTACCGGCATCCGGCTGCAGGAAGCCGCCAATCAGGTTCAGCAGCGTGGATTTGCCCGAGCCGCTGGGCCCGATGATGGCCACCTTTTGGCCACCGTGCAGCGTAAAACTGGCGTCAGACACGCCGGTTTCGCGCCCCGGGTAGGTGAAATTCAGGTGCTCGGCAGAAAGCGTTGCGTCCTGATCCCACCCGGTCAGCTCTGGCAGTCCTTCAACTGGCGTCGGCACCGGCTGGGCCAGTACCGTCAGCACCGCGTTCATCGCATTTTTGCCGTTGAGCGTGGCGTGATAGTCATTGCCGAACTCGCGGATCGGCATGAAGTACTCAGGCGCGAGGATCAAGGCGACCATCGCCGGGTACAGGGCCAGACTGCCGTTCAGCAGATCAATGCCCATGAACACGGCGACGACCGCGATAGACAGCGTCGCGAAAAAGTCCATTGCAAAACTCGACAGCATCGCAATTTTCAGCACGTTCATGGTTTGCTTGCGGTAACGTTCGGAGACCTGATAAACGTTATCCGCGTACTGCTTGGAGATGCCCATCAGCTGCAGTGTCTTGAGCCCGCGCAGCGAGTCGATGAACTGGTTCGACATCGACTGAAAACCGGCGTACTGCTTTTCGGATTCGTCCCGGGCCGCATACCCCAGGATGATCATGAATAAAATAATCACAGGAAACATGATCAGCAGGGCGATCCCGGCCAGGTGCTGCTGCATGAAGATGTACACCAGCAACACCCAAGGAATGATCATCATGTTGAGAATCTTGTTCAAAATCAATTCAATGTAATTCTGCGTTTCTGGGATACCATCCAGCGCCATCGTCACCAGGTTGCCGGTGCCTTCGCTGGCGGCCAGCTGCGGACCCAAGGCATACACCTTGGCCAGCAGCTGCTGCTGCAAAGCGCCGGCAGTTTTGCGGGCGAAGCGTTCGGCAATCACATTGCGCAGCCAGGTGATCAGCTGGCGCAGCGTGTAGGCTGCGGCAAAGCCGATCACGAACAGCCAGAGCCCAGAAAGTGGTTTGCGCTGCCAGGCGTGCACGATGCCGGCGGCCAGAAAATGACCTTGGCCTAAAATGACAAATGCTTGCACGAGCGCGAGCCCGGCAAGCATTGTCATAATCGTCCGCATTCCCGGCAAACGCATAAGTCGTTTGTCGATCATACTGTTACTCCTTTGTTGTCTCAGAAATCAGGCATTGCCTTTTGGCGCGACGCGTTTGTGGAACACGACGTAGCTCCAGATGAAGTACGCCAGCGCGATCGGCAGCAGCACACAGGTGACGCCGGTCATGATTTCAAGCGTCAACGGACTGGCCGACGCGTCGGCGATCATGATTGAGTGGGCCGCATTTTGCGCGATCATCACCCGTGGGAACAGGCCGTTGAAAATCAGCCCGACCACCAGAGCAAGCCCCAGGCCAGAGCCGATGAACGACACCAGTTCGTTGTCCTTGAGCACCCCGAAGTGCTGGATCACCGCCACGCATACAATCAGCAAAATGATCAGCGTGGTGGAAATTGGCCGCTTCGCGAAGAAGTCAGTGAAGAAGAACACCAACAGCGCGAAGACGACTTCCCCGGCGTACAGCACCCAGGAAAGCACCTGGTTGTACTGACGCGCACGGGCCCGCAGCGGGCCGGTGGTCTTCAGCCGGATGAAGTTCAACCCGTGCATGAAGCACATCAAGGTGACCGCCACCCCGCCGACGATCGTCAGCAGGTTGATCTGATTGCCCAGGGTCGCAAAAACGTTGCCCTGCGCGTCGATTGGCAGCGGCTGCATGATCGCGGTGAAAATCATCCCGAGGATGAACGGCGGGATCACTGAGCCGCAAAACAGTGCCCAGCGCCAGATGCTGCGACCGCGCGCGGTTTCCGCGTGGGCGGCGAATTCAAACGACACGCCGCGAATGATCAGGCCAAACAGCACCAGGAAGAACATGATGTAAAACCCAGAGAACAGGCTGGCGTACCACAGCGGATAAGAGGCAAACATTGCCCCGCCGGCCGTGATCAGCCAGACTTCGTTGCCGTCCCAGTGCGGCCCAATGGTGGCGACCAGCTGGGTGCGCTCGTCCTCGTTGTGGGCAAGCAGGCGTGAGGCCATACCGACCCCGAAGTCAAACCCTTCCAGGAAGAAGAAGCCGATGAACAGGACGGCAAGCAGTAAGAACCAGAGAATTTGTAAGCCGCTCATTTTGCGAACGCCTCCTTAGCAAACGGATCCTTGGCAACCCCATAATTGGTGTCCAGCGGTCCGTCTGGCCCATTGACGAGCACGCGGTGACTATAGTAAATCATCACGCCGCCCAGCAGGGTGAAGATCAGGAAGTACACAATGTTCGTGAACAGCAGCTGGCCGACCGTAGTGGTTGGCGAAACCGCATCGGCGATCGTGTACAACCCGTACACGACCCACGGATACCGGCCCAGTTCGGTGATGAACCAGCCGGCAGTGTTGGCAATAAACGGCATCCAAAGCGCAAAGCCGGTCACATACAGCAGCCACCGCTTATTTTCAATCGTGTCCTTCTTCTTGCGGGAGAACCACAGCACGGCGGCAGATCCGATGATCAGGCCAGTGCCAATCCCGGCCATGACCCGGAAGGACCAAAACAGCGTCTTCACCGGCACGTAATAGTTCTTGTCGGCCCCGTACTTCTTTTCTAGTTCCTTGTTGACAGTATCCATGCCTTTAACCGCGCCGGTCGTCCTGTGATAAGACAGCAGGCTCAGCAGGTAAGGAATTTCAATGTTGCCCTTGACCGTGTGATCCTTGGTGTTGATCAGTTCAACCACCGCCCACGAGGCCGGGCTCTTGGTATCCTTGTAAATTCCTTCAGTTGCCGCGAACTTCATCGGCTGGTCATTCATCATGAATCGCGTCTGCAAGTCGCCGACAAAGACGACGCCGATCGACGCGATCAGCCCAACCGTGAGGCCAATGCGCATGGACTTCTTGTAAAAGTCCACGTGGTCATGCTTGAGAATCCGCCAGGCCGACATGCCAGCCACGGCAAACGCCGCGGTAACAAAGGCCCCGAAGACCACATGCGGGAATTCGACCCAGAGCTGCGGATTGCCGATCACCGCCATGAAGTTAACCAGCTTGACGCGCCCGGTCGCCTCATTGATGGCAAACCCGGTCGGGTGCTGCATGAACGAGTTCGCGCTGAGGATCCAGATCGCCGACAGCGTCGTGCCCAGCCACACAAACCAAATCAACGCGGCGTGGTCAGCCGGCTTGAAGCGGTCCCAGGTGAACATCCACAGGCCGATAAACGTCGACTCCATGAAGAATGCCAGCAGCGCTTCGATCGCCAGTGGTGCCCCAAAAATATCTCCCATGAACCGGGAGTAATTCGACCAGTTCATCCCGAACTGGAATTCCTGAATAATACCGGTGACGACCCCAACGGCGAAGCTCAACAGGAAGATCCTGCCCCAAAACTTCGTCATTTTCTTATACATCTCGTCCTTCGTCCGGACGTACATGGTCTCCATAATCGCGGTGACCAGCGCCATCCCGATGGAGAATGGAACGAAGAAAAAGTGGAAAACAGTCGTCATGGCAAATTGGAACCGTGCAAGACCAAGAACAGATAACCCTGCAATCATCGCCATAACCTCCTTGCGGTGCCGCTTTGGCACCGAAATTTGCGACGTCCCCCACGTCGAAAAAAGCACTTACACTAGTACGATTCTAGTTTAGCACCAGGCCGATAAAAAAACACGGTTTCCCCGCCGGAAACCGCGTTGAGCTTATCCTTGAATCACTTTTTTGATCAGCTGAAATTTGGCCGGGGCCGATTGACCGATTGTGAACGCCTGATGAACGGCCTGCTCGATGGCGGCGGTCTCCTGGCTATCCGCATGCAGCGTCACCAGCGTATCGCCAACAGACACTGGCGTCCCCAGCTTTTTATGGAGCACCAGCCCCACTGCGAGGTCGAGCTGGTCGCCTTTTTTGGCGCGCCCGCCGCCCAGCTGCATCGCGGCTAGCCCCAGTGCATTGGTGTCGATACCGGTCACTACGCCAGCTTGCGTCGCTTTCACGTCGACCCGGTACTTGGCCTGTGGCAACCGTCTTGGGTCATCCACCACCGCTGGGTCACCACCTTGCGCCTTGATCAATTGCTTGAATGCGTTCAGTGCCCGGCCGTCGCGAAGGGCGTCTTCTGCCATGCCGATTGCCTGCTCAAGGCTTTGCGTCTTGCCGCCGAGCACCAGCATGTGGGCGGCCAGCGTCACAGTGAGGTCACGGACATCTTTCGGCCCGCGATTGCGCAAAATGGCGATACTTTCAGCGATTTCAAGCGAGTTGCCGATCGTGATGCCAAGCGGCTGGTCCATGTTGGTAAGTAGCGCCACACTCTTAACCCCCGCCTGCTTGGCGATAGTCACCAGTGCCTGCGCCAACTTTTCTGCGTCCGCCTCGGTTTTCATGAAGGCGCCATTGCCGACTTTGACGTCGAACACCAATGCACTGGTGCCGGAGGCGATTTTTTTGGACATGATCGAGCTGGCAATCAGTGGGATTGACTCCACAGTGGCGGTCACGTCGCGCAGGGCGTAAAGGCGCCGGTCCGCCGGGGCCAGGTCACCGGACGCCGAGACAATGGCCTGGTGAATGCTGGCCACCTGCGTCTTAAATTCCTGCTCGGAGAGGTCAACGCGAAAACCGGGAATGCTTTCCAGCTTATCAAGTGTCCCGCCGGTGTGGCCAAGGCCGCGGCCCGAGATCATTGGCACTGGCACGCCCAGGCAGGCCACCAGCGGCGTCAGGGGAATGCTGATCTTGTCGCCGACCCCACCGGTCGAGTGCTTATCGACCTTGATGCCGGGGATGTCGGACAGATCCAGCCGGTCCCCCGAGTTGAGCATCGCCATGGCCAAGTCAGCCTGCTCGGCCTCTCCCATGCCCTTGAAATAGGTCGCCATTAAAAAGGCACTCATCTGATAGTCGGGGATCTCATCTTTGACGTATCCCGTGATCATCCAGTTGATTTCCTCTTTGGTCAATGTCTGCCCGTCGCGTTTCTTCGCAATCAGATCCACCATGCGCATCGCGATCCCTGCTTTCCTGTTGAGATAATTCTATTGTAGCAGACTAACAAATGCGCGTTGAAACCGATTACCGACCGGCCCATTATGTTACACTTCAGTTAGCTAAGGAGGGCGATCATGGACGAAAAAGTGCTGCACCATATCGGAAAAATCGAGCTGCATTGTCACCTGGACGGCTCACTGAGCCTGGAGATGATCCGCAAGCTGGCAAAGCTTAGCCGCGTGCCCGTGCCGGCAAGCGATTCGGCTCTGCGAAAACTGGTGACCGCCCCGCCAGAGAGCGAGAATTTGATGGACTACCTGAAAACGTTCGACTTCATCCGGCCGCTGTTGCAAACGCAAGAAGCGCTAGAAATGGCGGCGTACGACGTGGTGGCCCAGGCAGCTGCTGAAAACGTCCGCTACATTGAGGTGCGTTTTGCCCCAGACCAGTCGACCGACCAAGGGCTGACTGTTGCTGAGGCGACGACCGCCGTGATTGCCGGCCTGCACCGCGGGATGAGTCAGTTCGATATCATCGCCCGCGCGTTGGTGTGTGGCATGCGCCAGCTGCCGGTCGGCACCAGTGAGCGCATGTTTGAGCAAACCGCGCCGCTGCTTTCCCACGGCCTAGTCGGCGGCGATTTTGCTGGCAACGAAGGCGCCTTTCCGCCAGTTGCGATCCAGCCCGCCATCAAGCGCGCCCAGCAGCTGGGCGTGCCGCTGACCTTGCACGCCGGTGAGTGCCATGAGCCAGCAAACATCGAAAAGGCCCTGCAATTGGGCATCAAACGAATCGGGCATGTCACGGCAATTTACGATCAGCCGGCCTTGATCCACCAGTTCGTGAACGCCGGAGCCACGGCCGAGCTTTGCCTGACCTCGAATCTGCAAACTAAGGCCGCACGCAGTCTTAAGGAGTTCCCCTACCGCGCGCTGCACGACGCTGGCGCCAAGATCACCATCAACACCGATAACCGCACCGTCTCCAACACCACGCTGACCCGCGAGTACTGGCTATTTATTCAAAACTTTGGCGTCACGATTGCCGATCTCTTGGCCTTTAACCACACTGCGGTCGACGCGTCATTTTGCACTGAAACGCAAAAAGCCGTGCTGCACGCGCGGCTGGAGAAGGATTATCGGCGATACCTATAACGCCACCAGCCATAAAAATGTGCCACCCTCAGAATGCTTGAGGGTGGCACATTTTGCGTCCTAAGTCCTTCGGTTAATGTGTCGGCTGCTGCCGCCGCGCGATGGCAGGCAGGATCAGGCCAAGCGCCAAGAACAGTAGCGGCGTGACGACGTTTAGGCCCATCTGAAACCACCAGGTGCCAGGATCCGCTTCAAACGAGATTTTTGGCATCATGCCCATCACGCAGGCAAAAGCGGTGAAAAAGAAGCACCAGCCGCCGATGACCATCCCCACCTTGGGATTCTTGACGAATTCGTAGTCTGATTTAAACCGGTCGAGATGCTTGTTCAATAGAATGTATGCCAGGAACACCCAAAGGTAGCGCAGCGGCATCACAACCGAATTCAGGTTGAGCAGCCAGTTGTAAAGCATGTTCATGTTGCCGATGCCCAAAGCCGGCACCACAATCAGCACGCTCACCAGCACCCCGGTCAGCCAGTAGCCCTTCACCGGCGTCCCGTTTTGGTTCAGCTTGCGCAACTCGCGCGGCACGAATTCGGGGTCGGCATCGCCCAGCAAGATTTTCAGCGGCGCGTCGATGGAAAAGGCCAGCGCCGAGATCTGGGCCATGGTTTGCGCCAAGGCGTATAGAATCACGAACAGGTTGCCAACATGGTAGTAACCGCCAAGCTTGGCAAAGGCCAGGTAGGCACCGTTAGCCATCAAGTCCTGGGGAATGTGGCGCGAGTTGAACAGCATCCCCATCCCAAAGCTCCCGAGAATCGCGCACAAGGCGACCATGCCGGCGAGCACCAGCATGCCCAGCGGGAACTCCTTGGCCGCGTGCTTGGTGCTGTTGACGTACGGCGAGATTTTTTCCGCGCCGCCGACGGCAAACACCAGCATGGACAGCGTGGTGAAGTAGTTTAGGTTGAAGTTTGGCAGGTACGTGCTCAGCCGGTCCATGTGCGGCGTCGCAATTGGCGTCCCCTTCACCATGAACGGCGCGGACACCGCGAGGATGATAAACAGCAGCGACATGATAAACATGGCCGTCCCGGCGACCGACCCGATGCGATTCAGCGTCGCCAGTCCGCGCGACGACAGCCACAAGAACGCCAGAAACAGCACGAGGCAGATCAACGACACCGTCATCGACGAAACCTCGTTGACGAATTTCCCGTTACCCTTAAACAGCCAACTTAAAGAAATCAGGATACCCTGCGGTTTTTGCGCCAGGTACGGCACATGCACCACCCAGTAGGTCCAGGCGGCGTAATACGCCAGCCGCTTGGTTGACGTCCGCTTGATCCAGCTGGACACGCCGCCGCTTTCGTTCTTGAACGCCGAGCCCAGCTGGCCGACAATCAGCGCATATGGTACAAAGTACAGCAGCATGATCAAAATCCATGAGGTGATCACTGACAGGCCTTGCTGGGCGTAGTTGTTGACCACGTTGCCGAGGCCCCACACGGCGACAAATGCGATCAAGGCGACGTTGTACCAGCGCAGTTTTTTGCTTTCTTCCATGAGAATTCCCCCTACTTGTTGGTCAAAGACCAGACTCGTCTTTTCAGTGTACGAAAACCGAGTGGAGAATTCGGTGAATCAGCCCTCAAAATCTAATGAGAATGCGATGAAGCCGCAAAAAAGACCGCCTGAGTGCAGCGGTCTGTCAGTGTGCTTAGAAGTAATCATACAGCTGGGCTTGGCGAGTGATGAAGGCCGCCCCCACGCTGGTGATGGTGAACGGATCACCATCGATCAGGCCCAGGTTATAAGCGTCCTGAAGCGGCCGCACCCCGAAGGTTGCCTTGACCAGCTGCTGGATCGACAAGGCAATCTGCGGCTTGCCCGTCGCCTTTTCAAACGTCGCCTGGCCGTCGTCGAGCGCCAGGCGCCAGACCCCGGCATTTTCCGGAATGTAATCGTCTGTGATGCCGATCAAGACCGGCGCCAGGTCGGTCACCTGGTACGGATAGCGGCGCATGAAGTCCGCCACGTCGACGATTCGTGCCATCATATAGGCGTGCACCGAAGTGGTTAGCACACTGGGATCCGGCAGCAAGTCGTGCAGCGACTCCGGGTTGCCAGTAGTGTAAACAAACCGCTGGTACGCGGTGCGATGGCCGCCGATAAAGCGGGCCAGCGCCAGCAGCGTGTCCAAGTCATCGTGGAACTGCTCGATGATACGAAACGTGGCCGCCTCGCGCTGGTAGATCACGTAGCCGGTCGGCCGCTCCCCCAGCGTGGCCACGGCCACTTCGCGGTCCGGATAATGGTCGGCCAGGTTTTGCCACCACCAGTCCGCTCGCCGCAGCCCGCCGCGCGTCGCATCTGAACTGCGATCGTAAACCTCCCGCATAGCCGCGATCGCCGCGCGAAACGGCACGCGGTGCACGGTGACCTCATTGCTGCGCTGCGGCACCTTGGGAAACGCGGCGGCCGGCAGCACATGATCGACCTGGTCGAAGGCCCCTTCATAGCCGAACCGGCGATAAAACGTGCTGGCAAACGGCGCCAGGTAGGATAAGGTCTCGCCGGCAGCGCGCATGTCCTTGAAGGCTTCCTTCATGATGGCACTGATCCCGCCATTACCGGCGGTTTCGGGGTACGAGGCCACGTAGCCGATACCACTCATTTTGTACGTGGTTCCGGCAAAGTCGACTTCAAAATGCGTCCCCAAGACTCCGCTTTCCAGCGGCTCCCCGCTGCCCCAGGCCTGGGAATGCGCGTACAGGCTGGCAAAAGCGCGATCACGGCTTTCACTTTGCGGCAAATTAAAGGCGTAACGGGCCAGCGCGTAGTACGCGGCCTCATCTGAAGCGGTCAACCGAGCAACTGCGACCATAATTGTCCTCCCTAGAATCTTAGTGCCTTCAGTATACCGTATCACCGTCACCTTTTCTTATGTGTAAAAGCGCACAACCTTCACAATCTCGCTGAGAAAAGCGCACATCTCCCCGCTATCCTGAACTTATCGCATCAAGAAAGGGAGATCGTCATGGAACTGAATCAAACCCACGTTGTTGCCGCTCAGCTCGAAACCATCAAGTACCCGCAGATCATCGCCCGCACCGAGACCGGGAAGACGCTGACGGTTGAGACCAACGAAAAACAGCGCGACGACCCCGCATTTTGGCAGGCCATCAGCGCTATTCTCAAAGCTCGTTTGTGGGTCCCAGTGTCGACGCGCCTGCATCAACTGATGGATTCCGACTGGTTGATGCCCGATCCCGCCTGAAGGCTACTTGGCTTCCTGCCACTGCCGGAAGCGCGCAGCCGCGACAATCAGCGTCACAGCGGCATCCTTGGACAGCGCAGCGGTCACGGTTTCCAAGTGACCAGAGGTGGCCACAGCGCCGATGACCTCAAGGCCGAACTTCACAATGTTCAGGTCCTTTTTGGCCTGGTAGCCGTCTTCAAACACCGGCTCATGGTTGTAGGTGAAATTCAGCTCATCCTTGGTGATGGAACCATCGACGTGGTTGACCATGATCCGGTCTTCCACCTGCGACAGCGGCTGGTCGTCGGCCATTAGGTTCAGCTTGTGATCGGATTCTTCCCGGTCAAACGTGCCCTGCTTCATCGGCAAGTATGCCGCGGCCGGCTGGGCCAGTACCTTGAGGTAGTCCACAGCGGCCAACACTTTGTCCGTGGGCATCAACTCTGCCTTATCGAGCAGTTGATCGTTATTGGCCTCCAGCCAGTCCGCCAGTTCACTGATTCCAAATTGATCCATTATGACCTCCACGTGTTTGTGCCGATAATTTCCGGCAGAGTCAAAACATCAAAAACATTGTACCATGGTCAAAGCTTCAGCCCAAGGTTAGGTGACTTGCCACCCCTGCTATAATAGAACTAAGGAGGGATGATTATGCCTGACATCAAAAAACGGCCACTGCCGGTGTTTGATGCGGAAGGCCGGCCCTTGCGTCTAAAGCCCCGGATCACGTACAAACTGCGCGTGAAAAATGGCTACATCTTGGCGCTGACATCCAACCAGCATCAAACCCGCTTACCGAATCTCGTCAAATTACATGAACACAGTCCCCACACCAAATAAGGGGTGATGATCACGCGGCCTGGCTGCGTGATCTTTTTATTAACTCATCTCGTCAGGCCGGCGTGCGCCGCGTCTTCGCGGTTTTGGGCGCTTTGGGACCAGTGGCCGCCATCAAAAATACTGTCCCAATGATCACCGCGGTGCCAAGCAGCTCGGCGGGCCCCAGGTGCAGGTGTAAAAACAGGACCGAGGTGATTGTAGCGCCAATCGGCTCAAAGGCGTCCAGCAGCCCGGCCGCCGTCGCCGAAATGTAGCGCAGGCTGGCCAAGTACGACAGGTAGGCAATCAGCGTGCCGAAAATCACGACGAATCCGAACGCGCCCCAGCCCAGCGAGTTGAGGTGCGGCACGCCGACCCACAGCGGCCGATACACGGTCATGAGCAGCCCGCCGATCAGCTGCGCCCAACCAACCACGACCAGCGGGGAGTAATGCGCAAGCAGTCCCGCCGGCAGCAGTGTGTACAGTGCGGCGGCCAGTGCCGCGCCCAGCCCCCAAAGAAGCGCGCTGGGCGAAATTGCCAGCGTCGTCAGATGCCCTTTGGTGACCACCAGCAGCGTGCCAAACATCGCCAGGGCGATCACCAGCACATCGATCCGCCGCGGCAGCTGGCGCGTTTGAACCGCCAAGATCAGCAAAATCACCACTGGCGACAGGTACTGCAGCGTCGTCGCGGTCGGGGCGTTAGCGACCTCCACGGCCTTAAAGTAAATGAATTGCATCGTGATCATCCCAAACAGGATAAAAATCGTCATTTGCCAGGCGTCATGTTTATTGTGCCACGGGGCAAAAATTTGCTTGCCCTCACGCATCCAGGCAAATGCCATCGTCAAAATACCGGCGATCAGCATCTTGGCCGAAATCAGCCAGGCCACGTCGGTTCCCTGTTGAAAAAGCACTTCACTGGCCGGCCCCGACACGCCCCACAGGCACGAGCCGAAAATCGCCAGTCCTAACCCAAGTAACCGTTTATTGTGCATGATTGTCCTACCAGCAATAAATTTTTTCAGTCAGGCCAAATGGTCATCGATCACGCCAGCCCCTTGCAGGAAGCTGTATGCCGAAGTCGGCCCAATCATGGTGATGCCGCGCTTTTTCATGTCCTTGGCGACCGCGGTCGACAGGTCCGTGTACGCCGGCACGTCGGCCCAGCGGCGCGGCTTGTTAACCAGCTGCTCACCCGCGGTAAAATGCCACACGTACGCCGCAAAACTGCCGAAGGCTTGCTGGATCTGTTGAACCGCGCGGGCATTGTGCGGAATCGACGCGAGCTTACGCCGATTGCGGATGAGCCGCGCGTCTGCCATGAGCGGCTCAATGTCCGCATCTGTCATGCGCGCAACAGCGTCAATCTCAAAATCGTGAAACACCTCGTTGAACGCGGCCCGCTTGTTCAGCACCAGCTCCCAGTTCAGTCCGATTTGCAGACTTTCCAGGCTCAGCAGCTCGAACAGCTGGCGATCATCATGCTTGGGCACGCCCCATTCATGATCGTGATAGTCTTTTAACACCGGGCTTTTGGCCCACCAAACTGATTCTTCCATCTTAGCACCTCCGCGGATAGATTACGCCGCCAAAGTTCAGTTTTCTTGCCCCCTACTTTAAAAAGGACGCGGCCTGTCGTCAAGGCAGCGGCTTGTGCTCTTTGGCACGAAAAAAGAGCCCGCCGCAGCGAGCCCTTGCAAAAACTTTAAGCTTCAGTTTTGACGATCAGTACATCGCACGGCGCGGTGCGGTTGACGTACTCGGTGACCGAGCCGACCAGCACACGCTCGACCGCATTGAGCCCGGTGGCCCCGATCATGATCAGGTCCGTCTTGTGGTCGTGCGGAAAGTCGGTCGCGATGACATTCTTCGGGTTGCCGAAGCGCACGTGAATCGCGACGTCGGTCAAACCAGCCTGTTCAGCGCGGGTCTGCAAGCCATCCAAATACTTCTCGGCATCTTGGGTCAGCTGGTAAATCGCATCGCCAGAGATCATGCCGCCATAGCCACCAATAAATTGCTTTGTATCCAGGACGTTCAAGATGTCCAGGTGGGCGTGGTTGGTCTGTGCGACCTTGACCGCCTTGCTGAATGCCAGCTCAGCCTCATCGGAGCCATCAACTGGAACCAGTATCGTGGTATATTCTTGATCCATGTGATCACACCCTCTCTTTTCTCAAGCGTAAATCATCAGCCGGCCAAAAACAAGCAGAAGCATCATGATCGGGCCGCTCCGTCGCAGCCCGAATAAGCTTTTTTGGGAATAAAAAAACGTCTAACGCGGCAGTTCAGATTTTCAAAGGGTTTCTATTGAATGTTGACAATAAAAATATCGATAAAATTGCCCACTAATAATTGCATTTACCAAGCAAAAAAGCTAAATTAAACGGTGAACCGATTTCAATTGGTTTAGTTATTCTAATTTATAGGAATGTGGTGAAAACATGACAGAAACAGTTGGCAGTGCCTTGCGTCAGATTCGCAAGGGCCGCGGCGAGTCCATCGTTGAAGTCGCTAAGGCCACGCACACCTCCCCGGCCAGCTTTACCAAGTGGGAAAACGATCAAACGATCCCCAGTGAACGCAGTATCCGCAAGCTTGCGGAATACTACAACACCGACCCGAACAACATTCTCGCGCTTGCCTACCCGGACAAGTATGCGACCGATCGGGATGCGATCGACCTTGATGAGTACAATGTGATCCGTGTTGAAGATCTGCTTGCAGACAACACGATCCTGACCTACAACGGCTCCCGCTTGCCGCAGGCCAAAAAAGACCTCGTGGCGTCCTTCACCGCTGGTTTAATTATCGGCAGTGCCGCAGAACAGGACTAGCTTCGGTGAAAGAGTCGCCTTTGAGGCGGCTTTTTTCTTTTGTCCGCCTCCGGTATACTGAAACCGAATCCACTGAGGAGGTATTATCGTGACACCCATTGTTCTTCCCATCCACCACGGTTTCAACTTTCGCGACCTGGGCGGCTATCGCACTAAGGCCGGGCAAACGGTGCAAGACCACCGGCTGCTTCGGTCAGGCCGGCTGAACGAGCTGTCCGCCGCCGATCTGCAGTACTTGGCCGATTACGGGCTGCAAACCGCAGTTGACTTCCGCTCACCGCAGGAACGCGCCGACGCCCCGGACCGGGTCCCGGCTGCGGCCCGGGACGTGTTTGACCCCGTGTTTCCCACCGATGAGACCAAAGTCACAGCCGATGCGGAACAAGAGCGGCACACGGAGCTCGCCAAGGACCCCTTGGCCGGCTTTCGCAGCATGGTCAGCACCTACGCCGACATCGTCGTCCAGCCCAGCGCAAAAAAGGCGTACCGCCAGTTTTTCGACGTGCTGCTGGCCGCGGATGATGACGGGGCGACGTTGTTTCACTGCAGTGCCGGTAAGGACCGCACTGGCATGGGCGCGGTGTACCTGCTGACGGCGCTGGGCGTTGATCCGATCACCATTCGCCAGGACTACCTGGCCTCAAACCTCTACCTGGTAGCAGAAGGCCAGCGCATGGTCGACGAAGTGATCGAGGCCGGCGGCTCGCCGGCCCTTCAGGCCTCCTACCGGTCGCTGGGCGGCGTGGCCAACGAGTATCTGGACTCGGCGCTTTACACCATTGACCGCGAGTACGGGAACCTGCCCAATTACCTCAAAACTGAACTGCAACTCAGCGATGCGCAGCGGCGCGATTTACGCGCGCTTTACCTCAAGTGATGGACAAACCCGCTCAAGCGCATCTGCGTTATAATAAAGTCAAAGCGGAAAGGAGTGTGCGCTTATGAAACTATACCAAGGATTGACCCAGGTGCAGGTGAACGACTCACTGGTTGACGATGCGCCGAACTTCACCATTCAAACGGAGCTCGACAAGCCGCTCAACTTTGCGCCGACGACGCTTTTCCACTACATTGACAGCGTGCTGAAGCCAGGCAGCCGGCACGACCAGAACAATCTGCGCTTCGTCACCGACCCCGCCTTCATCGGCGAAAACTTCGATTACAGTAGTATTCCGGAAACCAAGGCCTACAAGGACTTCGAAGATAAGATGAACTTTGCGCGCAACATGGTGCAGGACCTCAACCGCCACGTTGCCGTCAACATTGACACTAAGAAGAACGAATTCCAGCTCGTCTTTGTGGATTAACCAAACGCAAACGACCCGGTTCAGGCATGAACACCTGAACCGGGTCGTTTTTTCGACTGCAGATTAAATGGCGGCAATCACGTCGCGGTACGGCAAGGTGCCCACAAACTGCTGGTAGGCCGCTTCCTCACCGGTGTCGGCGATTTGCGCACCGGTAAATTGACCTTCGTGCAGCTGGGCTTCTGGCACGTCGATCAAGTGCGTCGTCGTGGCGTTGCCGATCAGCTCGATCCAGTAGTCACCGCCGCTGCCGTGCACGTTGGTTTGAACCACGCCGCCCGGGTTGTAAACCGTGTTGAGCTGGTCCAGCGCTGCGGCTTCGGGATGCGTCAGCACAAACGCCAGGCTCGTGGCCGCCATCCCCGTGCCGCACGCGTTGGTGAAGCCGACGCCCCGCTCGTAAGTGCGGGCAAACAGCGTGTGGGGTCCTTCAATGGCGGCAAACGTCACGTTGACGCCTTCTGGGAAGTACGGGTTGGCCGCGTTGAGCTTGCGGCCCAGTGCGCCGATTTTCTCGCCGTTCAGCTCGGCCTCCGAAACAAAGGCGATCAGATGCGGGTTCGGGACTGCGACCGCCGTGAAACGCAGCGCCGGGTCCAGCGCCGGCAGCACCTGATCGACGATCTTCGCCGTGTCCAGCGCCGCAAACGGCAAGGCAGCAGCATCAAAGCTGACCGGTGAGATCTCAACCGAATAGCCTGGCACGCCGGCGGCAAAATCGGCCACGTGACGCACGCGCAGTGGCGCCTCCTCAGTTTGGACGGTGAACTGCTGTTGCCCGGTTTTCTCGCTCAGGTAGCGGGCCACCGTGCGCAGGCCGTTGCCGCACATCTTGGCCAGACTGCCATCCGCGTTAATGACGGTCATGCGGCCCACAGCGCCTGGCGCGTCGTCGACGATCAGCATGCCGTCGGCCCCGCCGAGCAGCCCACTGTCCCGGCTGCTGAGCCGTTTGGTCAGCGCCACCAGCTCCTGATGAGACAATTTGTGATCAAGCGTGGTTTGATCCATGAGAAAAAAAGTGTTCTCCGAGCCGTGCACGCGTCTTAATTCAGCCATCCAAAAGCCTCCCAGTAAATAGTGGCTAAATTGTAGCACAAGCGGCCGCCCCTCGCCATCGATGATTGACCGGCCGGCCGGCAAAGGCTAGACTTTGCTTAAACTCACCTCGGGAGGCATTACCATGAAGATTGAAACCAATGCGGCAGGCCACTTAACCATCGGCGGCTGTGATGCGCTGACGCTGGCGCAGCAGTTCGGCACGCCGGCGTACGTGTATGACGTCGGGCAGATTCGGGCGCAGTTTCGCGCGTTTGCCAAGGTCTTTGAGGACCATGGCGCCAAATATGCGGTCAGCTACGCCAGCAAGGCCTTCGCGACGGTCGCCATGTACCAGGTCGCGGCCCAGGAAAACGCCCATGTCGACGTCGTGTCCGGCGGCGAGCTGTACACGGCCCAGGCCGCGCAGTTTCCGATGGCCCATGTCTCTTTTCACGGCAATAACAAAAGCGAAGCGGAACTGGCGCAGGCGCTTGACGCCCATGTCGGCACCATCATCGTGGATAATTTTCACGAGTTGGACCTGCTTGAGAGTCTGCTCAAGCAGCAGGCAGGCCGCGTTCAGAATATCCTGTTGCGGGTAACCCCGGGCATTTCCGCTCACACCCACGCGTATGATCAAACCGGCCAAACCGACAGCAAGTTCGGCTTTGATGTCGACTCCGGGCAGGCCAAGGCCGCAGCGACCCGCGCGCTGGCCAACCCGCAGCTGCACCTGTTGGGTATCCACGCCCACATCGGGAGCCAGATTTTTGAGGTCAAAGGCTTTGTGGCCGCGGCGCAGCGCCTGCTCGCCATCTTGACGGACTGGCACGACAGCCTGGCCTTCACCCCCACGGTGCTCAACCTCGGCGGCGGCTTTGGCATTGCCTATACCGATGCAGACGACCCGCTGCCAGCGGAAGCGTTTGTTGCCGCGATTCTCGATGCGATCGCAGCCGCTGACCTGCCGTTTGACCCCCCGGCCATTTGGATCGAACCCGGCCGCTCGATTGTCGGCCCTGCCGGCTACCAGCTCTACACCGTCGGCAGCCGCAAGGACGTGCCTGGGCTTGCCCCGTTTGTCGCCGTGGACGGTGGTATGGGCGACAACATTCGGCCCGCGCTGTACCAGGCCGACTACGAGGCGGTCGCGGCGGCCGACCCGCACGCGGCAAGCACCGAAACGGTCCGTCTGGTCGGCAAATACTGCGAGTCCGGCGATATTTTGATTGACCAAGCGAAGCTGCCGCACCTTGAAGCCGGCGCGGTGGTCGCGGTGCTCGCCACCGGCGCGTACGGCTACTCGATGGCGTCCAATTACAACCGCAACCCGCGCCCGGCGGTCGTCTTCGCCGAAAATGGCCAAGCCAAGCTGGTCGTGCGACGCGAAAGCTACGCCGACTTGACCCGCAATGACCTGAGCTATCTCTAGCGGCCGGTCTGGCGCCCAGGGGCCGGTTCTTCTATAATAATGGCGAAAGGTTGTGCAAAAATGGAACCCTATCCCACGATGAAACCAGCTGGCGGCGATTTGCCGACCAGCAGCAACCAGCCCCTGTGGCAGGTGTTGACACAAAAGGCACCAGACCTTTCCGGCAAGCGCGTTTTGGCCATTCATTCCGGCGACGGTGCCTTCTGCCGCGGCGCGATCAACGCCGGCGCGATCGCCGTGCTGGGCGTCGACCGTGACCGTTACGCCATCAGTGCCGCGCGCGACGTGGCCAGTTCGGATCGGTTGCGCTACCGCATCATGCCAGATCGCCGCTTCGACCTCTTGACCGGCCCTTACGACCTGGTCATTGGGCCGTTTGCCTACCCGGCTGAGGACCTGCGCCGAGGCACGCACCAGCTGGCTAAGCTGCTGCGGCCAAGCGGCGAAATGGTGCTGGCCGTCACCGGCGCCGCCGATGCCAGTCAGGTCAAGGCGAATCTGTCCAGTCTGATTGCCGTCAGCGAATGCTTTGCGCCGAGCCAGCAGCCCGCTGGCACCAAACTGTTCGTCGTGGTGGCGCACCGGGCGAAAATCACGCCGCCGGCGCCCAAACGGCGGCGTAATCGCGGCCAGTAAACCAACCAAAAAAGTTTCCTGCAAGCAGTCGCACGCAGGAAACTTTTTTAGTTTGAGCGCCCACTTAACGCATTCTCAAAGGTCTGCACCCGGCCGCCGTCGGGATCGTAAATCGCAAACACGATGACCGGAAACGCGCCGTTGAACTCTGGGCGCAGCAGCTGCTGGCGAAAAATCTGCGCGACCTGCTTCAGTGGATTGCCGAAGACACCACCGCCAAACGCGCCCAGGATCAGGTGATCGGCGCCGTGCTGCTTGAACGCGCGCAGCGTCTGACTGATTTTCAGGGTGATGTCAGGGCCGGTTGCCGCCTCGGTCAGTGCCGGGTACGCACTGCGGTTGGGCGCAGCGACAGTCGCGACGTCCACAAAATGGTCTGACAGCTCGCGGCCGGTTTCGTCAAACACCTGCCGCACCTCGGCCGAGTAAATCAGCGCGCTGCTGAACAGGCCGGAATTGGGATCGCGCCGATTGGGCTGATAGTAGGTCGCCTCAAACTGCCGCAGCGCCGGCAGCAAATAGGTGCACTTGGCGATGCTTTCCTCCTGGGCGCGGGCGCCATACTCCACCCCGCCGCCAGGGGTCGTTGGGCTGGCGAAGTTCATCACGCCGATGCGGCCGGGCAAGCGCGCCATAGTCTTGACGACATCCTCGTTGACGACGGTCCACTGCGCCGACGTATTGCCTATGGCCGGCGTCTGCGGCAAGCGGGCACTGATCAGCTGGCTGTGCGGCTTGCGCGGATCTTGCTGATAGGCGGCCAGACTGCGGCGCAGCATTTCGATTTGATCCATGATGAATCACTCCCCTCTTTTCCTAGCATAACTCACTGGTACGTGTATAATGCTACAATAGCTTCATAGAATACCAAGAAATGAGGAATCGAATCAATGGATAGTGGCCAAGTTGCCTCTAGTCTAGTTGTGTTAGTCATTACGTTCATTTTTGCCATCTTTTTTGTGGCGGCGGAGTTTGCCTTGGTGCAAAGCCGCCCCAGCGCGCTGGAGGACATGATCGATAAGGGCCAGGGCAACCGCAAGAAGCTTCAGCGGGCGCTGCGCATGGTCCAGCGGCTGAACGAATATTTGTCCACGACACAGGTGGGCACGTCGGTCTGCGGGATCATCTTGGGCTGGATCGGCGAAGATTTTGTCACCTTCCTGCTGATCGACGTGATGCAGATGACACACCTGCAGCTGCCCAACGGGAGTCTGCACGCCATCGGGGCCGTCCTTGGGGTCATCGTCTTGACCTACCTGGAAGTCGTCATCACCGAAATCGTGCCGAAAAACATCGCGATCGACATCCCAATCAAGGTGCTGATGGTCGTTGTCACCCCGCTGCACTATTTTCACAGCTTGTTCTACCCGTTCGTGTGGCTGCTGAACGTCAGCGCTAACGGCATAGTGCGCCTGATGGGCATGCAGCCGGCCGACGAAAGCAACGAGGCCTTCAGCCAGGCCGAGATTTTGAATCTGTCCAAGGCCGCCATCGATAACGGCGACATGGAGCAAAACGATGTCACCTACATGCAGCGGGCCTTTGACCTCAACGACAAAACCGCCCATGACATCATGGTCGACCGCACCAGTCTGGTGGTCATCGACATCAACGCCACGGTCCACGAAGTCATTCGCGACTACCTGCAGGAAGGCTACTCGCGCTTCCCAGTCGTGGCTGACGGCGACAAGGACAAGGTGCTGGGCTATGTCTACATTTATGACCTGGTCAAGCAAGCCCAGGTCGACGATTCGGTCCATGTGTCCAAGCTCCTGCGGGCCATGGTCACGGTGCCTGAAGCCACGCCGATCAACTCGATTCTGCAGCAGATGATCAAAAAGCAGACGCCGATTGTCGTGGTCGTCGACGAATACGGCGGCACCAGCGGGATTGTCACTGACAAGGACATTTACGAGGAGCTGTTTGGGACCGTCAAGGACGAAATCGACGACGTGTCCGACGAGTACATTATTAAAACCGCCCAGCCGAACGTCTTCAAGGTCTCGGGGAAAACCACGCTGTACGACTTCGAGCGCTTCTTCCACGTCGACCTCAAGCAGTTCGAAAATGCCAACATCGTCACCATCGCCGGCTTTTTGATGGAAGATTACCCTGACCTCAAGCTCAACGATTCGGTGGTGCTCGACCGCTTCAACCTGACCGTGACGGATTACAGCCGCGGCTTTGCCAACTGGTTCAACGTCACGGTGGGTCCGGAGATTCCGAAGGCCATGGACGTGGACGGCGACGGCGAGGATGAAGAAGTGCCTGTCTAAATTTCAGAAAATAACCTAGGCCTGCTTGCAGGTCTATTTTTTTGCCTGCGCAGCGCAACGGCCCGCAGGCACAGGGCTGATTTAGGCCCCATCAAGCGGTGGCACTTACCAGAAATTAGTGATAGAATTATTATTTGCAATTTTAATTATCGAAGGGAATGAAAATTTCATGACACAGCCCACAGATGTCAACGGCAAGCCGTACAACCGCAACTTGCTCGTGGTCACAATGCTGATTGGGACGTTCACCACGTTCTTAACGCAAACCATCCTGACTACGGCCTTTCCGACGCTGATGAAGACTTTTCACATCAACGCTTCGACGGTTCAGTGGCTGACCACGGGCTTCATGCTGGTGATGGGGATCATGATCCCGGTCTCAGCGTGGTTGCTCAGTAAATTTAACGTCAAATACCTTTACATGACCGCCATTTCGATCTTTTTCGTCGGGACGTTGATCTCGCGCTTTGCCATCAGCTTCCCCATGCTGCTGGCAGGGCGGCTGATTCAAGCGATGGGCGTCGGCATGTCCGCGCCGACCTTCCAGACCGTGATGTACTCGGTCTTCCCGCCCAACAAGCGGGGCTCGGCGATGGGCCTAGCCGGCATCGTCATCGGCCTGGCACCGGCGGTCGGGCCGACCCTGTCTGGCTGGATCCTGCTTAACCACTCGTGGCGCTCGCTGTTTTCCGTCATTCTGCCGATCGCCGCGCTGGTGCTCATCCTATCCTCGTATTCGATGCGCAAGGTGCTGACCACGACGAATCCCAAGATCGACGTGCTGTCCGTCGTTGAGTCCACCATCGGGTTTGGCTCGCTGCTGTACGGCTTCTCCAGCGTCGGCGATGCCGGCTGGGGCTCGCCGATCGTCATCGGCAGCTTAGTCCTCGGCATTGTGGTCGTGGCGGCCTTTGTTTACCGCCAGCTGCACCTGGACAAACCGCTGCTCGAGCTGCGCGTGTTCACCAGCAAAACCTACACCCTGTCCGTGATCCTGACGGCCGTCGCCTTCATGTCGATGGTCGGCGTGGAAATGGTCCTGCCGATGTACATCCAGACGATTCGCGGCCAAAGCGCCTTCCACTCCGGGCTGATCCTCCTGCCTGGGGCCATCATGATGGGGATCATGTCGCCGATCACCGGCCGGATTTTTGACCGGATGGGCGCCAAGCGGCTGGCCACGACCGGCCTGTTCCTGCTTTTGGTCGGGACGTTCCCGCTGATCACCCTGACCCCTGACACGCCGATCCTGTTTGTGACGGTGCTGTACACGGTCCGGATGTTCGGTATTACCATGGTCACCATGCCTGTCACCACCAGCGGCATGAACGCCCTACCGGACAACCTCATTAATCACGGCACCGCCGTCAACAACACCGTCCGCCAAATCGCCGCGTCAATTGGCACCGCAATTCTGGTTTCTGTGCTGGCCTCGGTCACTAAGGGCCAGCCGCCGGCTTAGCCAAAAGCAACCCAATTGCCTTTGCGCGCCAGATGCAAACCGCGACCGTGGCCGGCTACCGCGCCGCCTTCGTGGTGTCGCTGATTTTTGCCGCCATCGGGTTTCTGCTTAGCTTGCGCCTAACCAACGATACGATTGATCAAGGAGGCGACCGCTCATGATTCTCGTTATCTTAGTGATAGCCGCGTTTGCGCTGTTTCTCGTCGCCGTGCTGGGGCAAAAATCCCTGCGCCGCCGGGTCTGGATTGCGGTGCTCGGCGTCTTGCTGATTGCCAGCGTCGGCGCCATTGCGGCCAACGACGCCTCGCGCTTCGGCATGACCACCAAGGTGCTCACTCAAACCACTGAAATTGTTGGTGCGGCTGATCACACGATCATGACCGCCCCGATTGGCACCGCCAAGCAAAACCTCGCGGTGGTCTATCGCAAAAATCCGCTCAGCAAAAAAGTTGCCGTGGCAAAGCCCGGCATCAATACTGACGTGAAGCTGCACCGCACCAACTCTCAGCAAGCGCATGTGACCATCAAGCGCACCGAGCTGCGCTACAAGGACACCTTTGCTGCCTTCCTCTTCGCCGGCTCCGGCCAAAATGGCCAGGTGCTGAACACCACCTACGACTTCGCCATTCCGCAATCCTGGCGCGTCAGCGAGCGCAAGTAAATCTAGCGAAAAAGCTCAACCTCAGCGGGTTGAGCTTTTTTGTCAGGTTAATTCCTATGTTCACCCGTCACACGTCTGCGGCGGTGGGCGTTTTCTCCCACCTGAAGGTCCGCTGAGCCAGGCGCAGCACGCCATCGCACTGCTCGGCCACGCTGGGCTCATGGGTGACAATGATCACGCACTTGCCCTGCTCATGGGCGATTTGGTTGAACAAGGCAATCACCTCATCCGTGTTGGCCTCGTCCAAGTTGCCAGTGGGCTCATCGGCGACCACCAGCGGCGCATCGCAAACCATCGTGCGGGCGATGGCCACGCGCTGCTGCTGACCGCCCGAGAGGCGCTGGACATTCTGGCTCATCTGTTCATCCGTGAGGCCCAGCCTGCGCAGCATGTCCCGCGCAAATTTCTGATCACCGCGGCGTTTGGACTTCGTGATGGCCATCGCGGTCATCAGATTCTCCAGCGCCGACATGTAGGTGAAGAGATTGAACGCTTGAAACACGACACTGACCTGCCGCCTGCGATAAGTGCCCAGACCCATTTTGGCAATGTCCTGACCGGCAATCTTGATCTTCCCGGCCTTGGGTGCGTCCAGTCCCGCCAGCAGCGACACCATGGTGGTTTTGCCAGTGCCAGACTGCCCGACAATGGCGTAAGAGCGCCCGGGCTCAAACCGCAGGTCGACGTCCTTGAACAAGTAGTCCGATGCGGTCGTATACCAGTAAGTCATCTTCTCAGTTTCTAACATCGTTGACCCTCCAGTCTATTGGATCAGAATCATCTTGGGCTGAAGCCGTAAGATGCCCGCAGCCGCAGCCAGAATCGCCAATAAAATGATGGCAAGCCCTAGCCCGAACAGCAGCGCGACGTCTTTGGCCGTCACCTTGACCGCCAGTTTGGTCTGCTTTTGCTGCGTGGCCGCACCAGTCCGTGCACTCCCAAGCATTTGGCCGCTAGGACCGCCAGCTGGTGCTTGCCCACTCGGCGCGCCGCCCTTGCCGCCGAGCATTTGGCTCGCGGTTTGGCCGGTGCTGGTGCTCGAGGCGCTGGCCGTCACTTGGGCGGCCAACTTGTTACCAACGAACGCGCCGCCAGCGGCCGCAATGCCAACGCCGACCAGGAGCACGACAAACAGTTCAACGAAGAACTGGGCAATGATCTTAAAGCGACTTTCGCCCATCGCCATTAAAATCCCAATCTCGTAACGGCGCTCGCGAATCATCAAAATCACGATCAAGGCCAGGATGATGGTCCCGGCGATCGCGACGAGCCACAAGACCTTGTCCGCAAAACTCGTCACGCTGCTCATTGAGGATTTGACCATCTGATAGTTCTGGTCATCCAGGCTCAAACTGTACTTGCTGGAGACCAGCTTGCTCGCCTGCTTCTTGACTGCGGCGACCTGACTCGGGGCGCTGACAGTGAAGACCACCGAATCCGCCGTGCCTTGGTACTTACTGCCTTTATGCGTATTGGCCAGCGTGTAACTCGTAAAGATGGTGTTGGCCGGGTCGCTGGCGCCGGGACCCATGCCCGCCGTGGCGGTACTCTTCGCCTTATAGATGCCGACGATTTTCAGGCTATGCGTCTTCTTGGTTCCACTCGTCGCCTTGACCGTGATTGCGTCGCCGACCTTAAGGCTGTTTTGCGTGGCGAGCTCACTTTCGATCACCACGTGATTGGTGCCAATGTCGCTGGTCTTCAGGCCCCGCCCTTGCGTAATCTTATCCGTCCCATCGGCAAAACTGCTGCTACTGCTGGTGCTCGACACCCCAGAGATGCTGATGTCACCGGTGCTGGCCGCCATGCCGCCCGGCCCCTGGCTGCTGGAAGAAGTGGTGCTGATAGCGTCAAAGCTTTTGGCGTTGGCCGCTGCCGACACGGCGATGCTGTAACCGGAAACGTTGTTCAGTTTCGCAATCTGCTTAGCCGTACTCAGCTTGACCGGGGTCAGCGTCAGGCTGGGCCGCTTCCCTGGCTGACCGCTGGGAGCGCTGCTGCTGCGCATTTTTTTGAAAGCCGCCTGCCGGTTGGCGGTCAGGGTGATGGTGGCCCCGACGCTGGCTTTGGCGTTCGCAACGGCTTGACCCGCCGCCGATTTGATCAACAGGCCTGCCATAACGAAGAGCATGATGGCGCCGGTCACCAAAATCAGCAACAGGCTGCGGCTCTTTCTGGCAATCAGGTTAAGCCACGCACGTTTAATAAAGTTCATGGTCGATGCTCCAATCTGAATGATTTCGTCTTCACGACAGAGATTAGATTATCGGCCAATTAGGTTTAAATTATGAATTTTTCGCAGTGATTCCCCATGGTAAAAAATGACTTTTTAACAGTCAAGAAAACCCCTCCGTTGCGGCGAAGGGGTGACACCATTATTCAAAAAAGCGCCAACTGGTTTCCAGGTCGTACGGCTCGCCCGGCATCAGCGTGATGCTGGACCAGTCAAGGCCGCTTGGCGGGGCGATCTGCGCCTCAAGCGCGACCCCACTGTGCGCCCCAATGTTGTGCGGGACGCCGGTGTGGTCAAAGTGGTTGGCGGTGTACATGACAATTGCCGGCGCCGTGGTGGTCAAGGCCATTTTGCGGCCAGACTTACCGGTCAGCAGCACGGCCTGCGCCTTTTTAATCAAAAACGGGTGGTCGAAGCCCTGGCCAGCCAGGACTTGCGGCATCCGGTCGCCGAGCTTGGCGCCGCTGCGGAAATCAAACGGCGTGCCGGCCACGCTCGCCCAGCCGCCGCTTGGCAGGTGGTGCTCATCGAGCGGCGCGTAGTAATCGGCCGCAAGGGTCACGGTGGTGTCGGCAATGCCGGCTTCCAGCCCATCCGGCGCGAAGTAAACATGATTCGTCGGGTTGTACAGCGTCTCCTCGTCGGTCACGGCATGCAGCGCATAGGTCAGCGTATTGCTCGCGTGCAGCGTGTAGGTCACGGTCGTTTTGACGCTACCCGGGAAGCGGTTGTGGCCGGCCGGATCGACGAAGGTGAAGGTCACCTGATCTTCCGTGTCGCCTTCCCGGTAAGTGGCGGTAAACACCTGCGTGTCCGAGCCTTCCGGGCCGCCGTGAATCGCGTTATCGCCTTCACCAGGCAGCAGCGTCACGTCGCGGCCTTCGCGGTGCCAGACATGACCCGGCAGCCGACCGACCACGCGGCCGACCGTGCCGCCTAAAAAGTTGCGTTCCTTGGCGTAGTCGGCAACGCTCGGCAGCGTCAGAATCTGATCCAGCGGGCCGCGGGCGGTCGGCACGACCACGCGGGCCAAGGTCGCGCCGTAATTGAGCAGGTGCACGGCCATCCCCGCCTGATTGGTCAGCGTGAACTCGTACAAGGGCTCGCCGCGCAAGGTGCCATACTTTTGCAGCTTAATGGTCATGAGATTCCTCCTTAAAGGCTAGCGATGAACCGACCAAACGCGGCGCGCCCGTTGTCATCGCGCTTGAACACGCCGGCGTCTTCGAGCACGCGGGCGAACACGTGGCCCACCGCATCGTTCAGCTGGGCATCGGCGTTGGCCAGCGTCCAGGTCTCCTGCTGCTTGAGCTGATCCGCCCACGGCTTATGACTGGCCGCAATCTGGTTGGGCTGCCCCAGCAGGTACTTTTTCACTTCAACCAACTCGGTTTTGAGCCGCGCCGGCAAAATGGCCAGACCCATGACTTCGATCAGGCCAATATTTTCGCGTTTGATGTGCTGCACGTCCTGGTGTGGGTGGTAAATGCCGTCGGGAAATGCGGCAGAGGTCTGATTGTCGCGCAGCACCAGATCCAACCGGAACGTCTCACCATCGCGAGTGGCTATCGGCGTCACGGTGTGGTGGCGCACCCCATCGGTGTGCGCCCGCACATCAACTGATTCATCGGTGTATTCGGCCCAGGCTGCGCGCACGTGCTCAGCCGCTTCGACCAGCGCCTCTTTGTCGGCCGACTCGAGGCGAATCACGCTCATCGGCCACTTCACGATCCCGGCGGAAACGCTCGGCCACTGCGCCAGCTTAAACGCCTTCTCGACTTCATCCTTGTTCATCGCAAAGACGTGTTTGCCGCCTTGGTAGTGTTCGTGCGCCAGCATCGAGCCGCCGACGATCGGCAGGTCGGCGTTGCTGCCGACAAAATAATCCGGGAACAGCGTCAATATCTCGAGCAGATTCGTGAACGTGGTACGGGTGATTTTCATCGGTTCGTGGACGCTGTCCAGGAAGATCGCGTGCTCGCCAAAATACGCGTACGGCGAATACTGGAAGCCCCAGGTGCGGCCGCCCAGGCTGAAGCGGATGATGCGATGGTTGCCGCGCGCCGGATAGTCGCTGCGGCCGGCGTACCCCTCGTTTTCCATGCAGAGCTGGCAGGCCGGATACGTCGCATCAGCGCTGGCATGCGCGGCCGCGGCAATGTCCTTGGGATCTTTTTCCGGCTTAGACAAGTTGATGGTGATCTCCAGGTCGCCGTAGTCGGTCTTGGTGGTGAAGCCAATATTCTTGGCAATCGCGCGAGTCTGAATGTAGTTGTTCGCCCGGGACAACCCGTAGAACCAGTCTGTCGCCGCTTTCGGCGAGGCCTGGTACTTCTGCCAAAAGACGGCATTGGCCTGACTCGGGGTCGGCGTGGCCAAAGCCATCAGCTCGGCCTCAAGGATCTGCCGGGCGCTCAGGCGGTCTTCAATCTTGCCGTTTTGCACCGCGGCGTCAACCAGCTGATCCAGGTTGGCCAGCGGCGCCGCCTGTTCAGGTAGGTCTCGTGCGGCATCCCCGACCAGGTTCAGGATGCGATTCACTAAATAGCCCCGATCCATTTCCGAATACCCAGTGTTCAGCTCCAGAATGTAATCGACTTGCCGCTCGACTGCTGTCATGCCCGGTCACCGTAACCTTTCGGGTGACTTTCGTGCCAGTTCCAGGCGGTTTCGATGACCTTCTCCACGTCGTCGTACTTTGGCTGCCAGCCCAAAATCTCGCGAGCCTTGTCCGAAGCGGCGATCAGTGTGCTCGGGTCGCCGGCGCGGCGTGGCCCAATTTTGGCCGGAATCTCCTTGCCGGTGACCTTGCGGGCCGCGTTCAGGATTTCCAGGTTCGAGAAACCAGTCGCGGAGCCCAGGTTGAAGGCGTTGGAGTCGTGGCCTTCACGCAGATACTTGAGCGCGAGAATGTGCGCATCAGCCAAGTCGACCACGTGGACGTAATCGCGGACGTTGGTGCCATCCTTGGTCGGGTAATCGTCGCCGAAGATCTGCAGCCCGGTGCGCGTTCCCGCGGCGACCTGCAAAATGATCGGGATCAGGTGAGTCTCCGGGTGGTGGTCCTCACCGATGCTGCCATCCGGCATCGCACCGGCGACGTTGAAGTAGCGCAGCGCGACGAACTTGATGCCGTACGCGACGTCGCTCCAGTGCATGATTTTTTCCATGGCCAGCTTGGACTCGCCATACGGGTTGGTTGGCACCTGCGGGTCGGTTTCCTTGATCGGAATCGACTTGGGCTCGCCGTACGTGGCGGCGGTCGAAGAAAAGACGATCTTGTTGATGCCGAATTGGTGCATAGCTTCCAGCAGCGTGATCAGGCCACCCGTGTTGTTATCGAAGTACTTGAGCGGATCCTTCATCGATTCCGGCACGATGGAAAACGCCGCAAAGTGAATGATTCCCTCGATTTTTTCCTGCGAAAACACGCTGCTCAGGAACTTGTAGTCGCGAATGTCGCCTTGGTAGAAGCGTGCCTTCGGGTCCACGGCCTGACGGTGGCCCGTAATCAAGTTGTCCAGCACTACGACGTCCTCGCCGGCCTTGACCAGCTGTGCCACGGTGTGCGAGCCGATATAACCGGCCCCACCTAAAACTGCAATTGTCATCAACAAAACTTCCTTTCTGATATCCGCACTGTGTGAACCTGAAAACTAGTCGAGCCGCTTTGGCCCATCGGCAATCTCTGCGACGTAAAACGATGGTGCATAGCCGATGGTTTCTTCATATTTGGCGCCGACTGCGGCCTTGACCGCCTCGACGTGGTCCTTGGCCACCAGCGCGATTGCGCATCCGCCAAAACCGGCGCCGGTCATGCGGGCCCCCAAGACGCCGGGCTGCTTGACCGCTTCTTTAACCAGCGTATCGAGCTCTGGGCCAGTCACTTCATAATCATACGCCAAGCTGACACCGGAAGCGGAAACCAGGTGGCCAAAGCCGACCAGGTCGCCGGCCTTGAGCTGGGCCGCGGCCTTGATGGTGCGCTGGTTTTCAAACACGGCGTGACGGGCGCGGCGGATCAGCGTGCCGTCGTAAATCAGATAGCTGGCCTGGTCGAACTGATCCTCGTTCAAATCGCCGAGCGTCTTGATATCCAGCTTGGTTTGCAAGCGGCGCAGCGCCTCTTCGCATTCGCTGCGGCGCTCGTTGTACTTGGAGTCCGCTAGCTCGCGGCGCTTGTTGGTGTTCATGATCAGAATCACGTTGTCTTGCAGATCCAGCGGCACGGATTCGTACTCCAGCGTGTTCGTGTCCAGCAGGGTCGCGTGGTTGGCCTTGCCCATGCCGATCGCGAACTGGTCCATGATGCCAGAGTTGACGCCGATGTAACCATTTTCGACTTTCTGGCCCAGCTTGATCAGATCCAGCATGGACTCCTTCAGGCCGTACTGGTCCTTGAGAATCGTCCCGGCGAGCAGCTCCAAAGAAGCCGAACTCGACAGGCCGGCGCCGTTTGGCAGATTGCCGAAGATGTAGACGTCCAGGCCTTGGGTGAAGGCAGGATAGTCCTTTTGCAACAGCTGGGCCATGCCCTTGAAGTAGTCGGTCCACTTTTTGTCTGCAGGCGTGGCCAGGTCGCTCAGCGGCACCTCAACGATCCCCACCTCGTCAAAGTTGCCCGAGTACAGCCGCAGCGCCTTCGCGTCGTTTGGGGCGACCGCCGCGTACGTCCCCAGGCTGATCGCGCAAGGGAAAACATGGCCGCCGTTGTAGTCAGTGTGCTCGCCGATCAAGTTGATCCGGCCGGGCGCAAAGTACGCCGCTGCAGCCGGCTCGCCGAACACTGCCGCAAATTTTGCCTTCAATTCCTCTACATTCATCGTTGTTTCCTCCTTAAAGTTAATTAACTAATTAATTGGTGCTGCCCCGCAGGATCAGTTCGCTTTCCGGCGTGATGCGCAGCGGGAACGCCAAGGTTCCATCGAGCTTGGCCTGCAGCAGCTGCACCGCCGCGGCGCCGAGCTCTTGGCTGCGCACACGCACCGACGTCAGCGCCGGGCTGACGAACCGGCCCATGTTCAGGTCGTTGAAGCCGTACACGGCAACCTGCTCGGGCACCTTGATGCCGCGCTCCTGCAAGGCCTTGAGCGCGCCAATGCCCATTTCGTCGTTGGCGGAAAAAATGGCGTCAAAGTCGCACGCTTTTGGCTGATCCAAAAACTGCGCCATGACCTTGTACGCGTCGTTCATGGTGAAATCTGAGGTCAGCGTGGTCGCAAGGCTCAGCCCCGCCTCTGCCGCCAGTTGCGGGAAGAAGCGGGTGCGCGGGTCCGCCAAGGCAAAGCCGTCGCTGGCGTGTTCCTGGCCTGCCAAAAACAGCGGGTGCTTGACCCCGGTTTGCTTCATGTGGGCGACCACCTGCGCCACGCCCCCTTCAAAATCTGGGACGACGCAGGACAGCTGCCGCGAAAGCACGTCCTGGTCGATGACAATCAGCGGCTGGTCGCGCGAGGTGAGCTTGGCCAGCTGACTGGGGCTAAACTTGCCAAGGGCCAATACGCCATCATACCGGGCCAAGGACGGCATCGTGTCGCCTGGGAAAAAGCGCACGACCCCGAGATCGACGGCGCTAAGCTCCTGCTCCACGGCCTGGCGAATCGTGCTGTAGTAATCGGTACTCATGCCCTTGGCGTCTGGGTACCACTGATACAGCACGACCGTCCCGCTATTCTTATGGCGGACCGTGGGCCGCGCATAGCCCAACGTGGCCGCGGCCTTCAGGACATTTTGCCGGGTCTGATCCGTGACGGAAAAGCTCTCGTCGCGGTTCAGCACGCGACTGGCAGTCGTAATCGATACTTGGGCGGCTGCGGCCACATCTTTAAGTGTTGCCATGCACACGCCTCCTCTCTTTCTCCAATTTTACTGAATACCGGTAAAAAGTAAAGCGCATTCAGCGTTTTCGTAGATATTTCTAGGTGGTTCAAAAAATATTCCTAGTCGGCGGTCACGAATATGATGGCTGTCATATCAGCATTTCAATGAGATTCGTTTAAATCCGGAAGCGGCTAAAACATTTACTAAAACACACGCAAAACTTTTTAGCGTAATCCGTTGGTGGGTTCAAATCAGGGCCATCGCGGCGGTGGCTGGTTCGCCTCATTTTCAGAAAACAATTGACTTTGGCCCGGGTGAGCGTGTAATATAACCAGACGTTGGGCTTCGGCCCCAGAACAGAACAAATCGCAGCGCCATTCCGCCTATTATGGTGCTGCCAAGTCCCCATGGCCTTCGCTGTGGGGATTTTTTTGTCGGTTTGGTAAGGGCAATCTAATTGGTAAGGAGTTTTTATTTTATGGAAATGTCAGAAAGTTTGCCAAAAGCGCGTGTGCAAATCGCCCATCCCGCAATTGCGATGCTGGGCCTCATGATCGGCGCGTTCGTCGGCATGTTCTCAGAAACTGCGCTGAATATCGCACTGCCGTCTTTGATGGCGTCACTGCACGTCACCCAGGGCACCGTGCAATGGCTTGTCACCGGCTACATGCTGGTAATCGGCATCTGCATGCCGCTGTCCAGTATGCTGACCAAGCGGTTTGACACCAAGAAAATCGTCCTGTTCGGCCTCGGTGCCTTCTTAATTGGCGCTGTGATCGCCGCCATGGCGCCGGCCTTCCCCGTCCTGCTGTTCGGCCGGATGCTGCAGGGAATCGGCACCGGGCTGGTCCTGCCGCTGATGTTCGCGGTCGCCATGCAGATTTTTCCGCCTTACCGTCTGGGCACGGTGATGGGGCTGGCCGCTTTGGTCATCATGTTCGCCCCTGCCATCGGCCCGACCATCACCGGGATCCTGCTGGGGGTTGCTTCCTGGCACGCCATTTTCTGGCTGCTCGTGCCGTTTTTGGCGGTTGCGTTCATTCTCACTGCCATCGCGCTGGACAACGCGTTTGAACAGAAAAGTATCCCAATCGACTGGGCATCGATTGCCCTTTCCACCATCGGCTTTGGCGGTATCGTCATCGGCACCTCGATGGCCAGTGACGCCGGCTGGCTTTCAGTGCGCGTGATTCTCGCACTGGTCGTCGGCATCGCGGCCTTGGCCTTGTACGCCGGCCGTCAGCTGAGCCAAAGCGCGCCAATGCTGAACCTGAAAGCGTTCAAAAACCGCGCTTTCACCACCGGTACCTTGCTGGTCATGCTTGACTTCGGCGTCATTCTCGCTTCAATGTACTTACTGCCACAATACCTGCAAAACGTGATGGGTCTGCCGGTTGCCATGACCGGGCTGGCCATGTTGCCAGGCGGGATTGTCAACGCCGCAGTCTCTGCCGTTGCCGGTCGCTTGTATGATCGCTTCGGGGCCAAGTGGCTCACCCGCGCAGGCTTCATCGTGGCCGCAATCGGCGTCGTAATCTTGATGTCGACGAACGCCCACAGCAGCCTGTCACAAGTCATCGCCGGCCACATCATCTTAATGATCGGTGCGCCACTGGCGATGTCACCTGCTCAGACTTACGGTCTCAATTCGCTGCCTGGCTCACAGAGTGCTGATGGCAGTGCTATCTTGAACACCCTGCAGCAAATCGTTGGCGCCGTGGCAACTGCCATTGCCACTTCGATGCTCGCTTTGGGGAGTGCCAGCCAGGCTGGCGTTGCCGGTTTGACCACAGGCGCTCACCTCGGCTTCGGTTTCGTTCTGATCATCGCCATCGTCGCCTTCGTCATTTCACTGGGCGTCAAGGGCAAGGTCAAGAGTGAAGACGTGCCGCTGAATTAGTCAGTTTACGTTATAAAACAGCCTCATGCGATCGTGAAACTCACGGTTGTGTGAGACTGTTTTTGTGTCTGGCCTCATCAATTAGAGACGGAATTTGGTATAATGAAACCGCTTAGATTTGTTCCCACAACAACTGCTAAAGGAAGGTCACTCATGTCACCATACACTGTCTTTATGGATATCGACGGCACCCTGGTCGGCGAAAGCCAGTATCCCACCAAGCGCGTCGTTGAGACGATCGCCAAGTACCGCGCACAGGGCCACCGCTTCTTCATCGCCTCGGGCCGGCCGCTGTTTTCCGCCAGCATGATGGCCGACCGCATCGGCCCGGACCTGGACATTATCTGCTCCAACGGCACGGTCACCCGCATCGGCGGCAAAATCGCGGCGCAGCACCTCTCCACCAACGCGCTGGAAGGCATTTGGCGCGTCGCCAAAAAGTATCAGCTCCCGCAGTATTTTTTCACCTTGGACAAAGTGCTCTACCTCACGCCGCTGCCTGAGGAAGTCTCCGGCGATGGCAAGAACCGCATCGCCGGCGAGGACCCGAGCAAGTATGTCGCCATTGACACGCTTGAGCAGTTGCGGGCCAACAGCGGCAAGATCATCAATGCCATCGCCATCGACCCGGACCTGGAAAAAGTCGCCCGCGCTCGCGTCGAAATGAACGAGCTTGCTGACGTTGACGCCTCTAGTTCTTACATCAACAACATTGAGATCACAGCCCATGGCGTCAACAAGGCGACGGCGATCCTCCGGGTGTGCCGCGAGCTTATCCAGCCGCTGGCACGCACCATGGCATTCGGCGACGGCTCCAATGACCTCGAAATGCTGCAAACTGTTCACTACGGCATCGCGATGGGGAACGCCAACGACCAGGTGAAGGCCGCCACCAAGTTTCACACCGCTGACCTGGACCACGACGGTGTCCCGGTGGCGCTCGACAAGTTCCTCGGTCGCGCTGAAGAAAATTGACCGCCGTATCATAAAAGCCCGGCGCCTTGCCGGGCTTTTCGTATGGCCTAGGGTTCTAGCAGCGTCTCATCCACGGCATACAATTCATCGTACTTCTGCTGCAGGTCGATGGCCGCTGTCTGATAAGTTTGCAAGTGTCCCTCCCTCAAGAACATGACGGAATCAGCCATGGTCGTGACATTGCCCAGCTGATGCGACGACATCAAAATGCTTTTGCCCTGATCCTTCAGCTGCGAAAAGATGCGCGTGAACAGCTCAATGCTGGTCGGGTCAAGCCCGTTCAGGGGCTCATCAAACAAGAGCAGGTCCGCTCCCGAAATCAGGTACATCCCCAGCAGCACGTGCTGCTTCATCCCCAGCGACATGCTGGCAACCCGCTTTTTGCGGTACTTCTCCATGCGCAGCACCTTGACGACGCGGTCGACTGACAGCGGCCCGCCCCACACGTCCTTCACGTAACCGAACAGCTCGTTGGGATTGAGACCCTCGTACAGCCGCGCAGAATCTTCAAGGAAAAAGAGATGCTTTAAAAATGCTTGCCGGTCGTGCCAGGAATCGTGGCCTAGCAGGCTCACGGTGCCGTGCTTGGCGCGCAGCAACCCGGTCACATTGCGCAGCAGCGTACTTTTGCCGGTACCGTTTGGGGCCACGAGCCCGACGATGGTGCCTGCCTCGATCGTAAAACTCAGGTCATCAAGAATCGGCTGCTTACCATAATTAAAGGAAAGGTTTTTCACTTCAAGCAAGAGACTCACTCCTTTCACGCGGCCTGGCGCCGGTGGACGACAACGTGGCCGGCAATCAGGAAGACCGCCGCCCAGGCAAATAACACCGTTAGTCCGAGCAAACCCTGGCCGCCGAATGGCCCGGCAGGATAGGTCTCCTGACTCATCATCAGCATCATACTGATGTCCGTGTGACTGCCAGGCAAGACCTGCAAGACTCCTGCAAGCGACGGCAGCCACTGCAAGACGGCCCGGCTCGGCAGCATGACCACGGCGGCCAAGGCAAGCGCTGTGGTGATCAAATTGGCGTGCCACTGCTTGAGCAGCAGCGCCAGCCCCGTCAGCATCAAGCTCACTGCAAGCAGCCCCAGCAGGTAGAAGGCCAGCGCCTTGAGCACTGGCACGATGATGGCACGCGTATCAGCTTTAAAGTCGACCCCAGAGCCCGAGAAGAATGCGGTCTGCCACGAGCCCATTCCGCCGCGTACGATGACAGGCACCGCCATCAGTATCAATGCCAACAGCACCATGCCAAACGTGGTCAGGCCGATGACCACCTGCTGATTGAGCAGTACCTGATTCGCCCGCATTGGCAGGAGAGCGGCAAACTCATCACGTTTGCCGCGTCCCATGGTGGTCAAGAAAGCGACCAGCACCGCAAGCGCCAGCACGACGTACGTGGTGTTCCCAAAATACATCACTTGGTTCAGCAGATAATTGGTGAACGGCGTCTGCGTATCAACAAAATCATAGAACGGCACGTGATGCGCCGCGAGGTACTCGTACTTGGGGGCGCGCATGTCAGTAGCGGAAAAAAAGGCGGTCACCGCCTTGGGATACGCGACTCGATCACCCGCGTTGACCGCCGCGGTCACTTTTTTTGCCAGCGGCAAGAGCTTCTTGGCCTGCTGGTAGGTCATGACCGTGGGTTGGGCCTTGGGGCCGGCTTTGATCACGCGCCGGATCGTTGCTAAATCACGCGATTCCATGACAGTGCTGGCATCGTCGCGCAGGACGGCGGCGGTAGTGCCCCGGGCCACCATCCGCCCACGCAGCATCGGCAGTATGAACAGCGTTGTGATCACCAGCGGAATCAGCCAGATCACCGGCCGCTTAAGGGCGAGCAGCCACTCCCATTTTTGTTGTTTCATCGCGTTCTCCTTTTATAGTCGTTGCCGGCACGCCGCAATGATCAGGCTTAAACTGCCTAGCGCTGCGGCCCAGCCGGCCAGTATCACCGGTCCCCAGCCCGGCGCAAGAATCCCTAAGGTCCCTTGGGGCAGCAGAGTCGCTGCAGGGTCCAGGTACGGAAACGGTGCCCACGGACCAAGCTGAAGTGTTGGACCAAACACGCACAGCGCCGCGAGCAGCAGTAACACCACGAAGTAATTGCGGATAAACTGCTGCAGCAAACTGTTGACGGCCGCCATAAAGGCTAACAGCGCCAAGATGTTGAGCAGAAACAACAGCACGAACCGGCCGGCCGTCATGACTTGGATGGCCTGACCCGCCGGCGCGAAGGCCAGCGGATAGCGCGCATCCCCAAAGCCACTGGTGAGCACAGGAATCACCAGTGCCAGTGCGAACACCGCAATCGTGGTGGCAGCAGCAATCACCCAAAACACGAGCTGCTTGGCCAAAAGGATTGTCCCCTGCCGCACCGGCACCAGCGCCGTGAACTCGCCGACGCGGCTTCGCTTATCCCAAATCAGGTAATAGCTGCTCCACACCGCGACAAACAGCAGTAGCCAAAGTGCGGGCACCCCGCGTTGGAGCGTGCGCGCAAGGGCCAGGCTAGCCGGCAGATTAGTCGCGGCCGGCGGCATAAAGACCTGATGGCGCTCGATCAAGATTTTTAGCACCACATCGTCTTCTCGGACCGGCAGTACGTCCATCGGTGTGCCGCCACTATCCACATAGACCCGGCCGGCGTTGATCTGCGCCACCATCGAGCGGCGCAGGCGGTACATCAGCTGGGTGAGGCGCCATGGCGACGCCTGATTCTCAATGGCCGAGGTCAGATCGTATAGCTGGTCTTGTTCCTTGCGCAGGTCCTCCTGATTCGGCCGGGCCCCTTTTGCATCGGCTTTGTCCGGAGCCTTCTTCTGAAGCTTAGCATCCGCCTTCATCAGTTCTTGGAGTGCCGGCACTTCCGCGTCGTAACCGCTGCTCGGCGCCAGGCGCGCGGTGTTGGGCCACATGAGAAGCAAGGCGAACACGAGCGCGAAGCCCAGCCAGCCCCAGTCGCGCACCACGCGCAGCCACTCGAAGCGAATTTGTCGTTTCACTGGTCCTGCCCCCTTGGATGCCACTTTAACCGCAGCCAGCACAGCCCTAACAGCCCGGCTGTCCAGCCCAATAACACCGCGATCCCGCCGCCAACTGAAAGCTGAGGCCAGCTCGCATCGCGAAGCAAGAGCGGCGCCGGCTGCCAGTGAATCAGCGGCACGATCAACACCAAAAAGCCCAGCAACAGGCCGACCAGCCCCAGCTGCCAAGGTTGTCTTTTCCATTCCAGCCCCACGTTGTTTGCCATCGCACGTCCCCCGTTGACCCGGCACCCAATAATAAGAATTTTTCTCATTATACAACGGATAACTAATCTTTTGCTCATTTTTGTCAAATAATTAAGCGCTTTCGTTCCTGCGCACAAAAAAACGCCACCGCGAACGGTGACGCCTGAATGAAGCAGCTAACGGTTAAACCTCGTGACGCTCGAACGGATCATCGGAGATGCCGCGGCTGAGAATCAGCTTCGCCCATTCCTTGGCGGAAAAGAGGCTGTGGTCCTTGTAGTTGCCGCAGGACTTGATGGTCGTGCCTGGCACGTCATCCCAGGTGATGTCATTGGCGATGGCTTCAAGACTCGACTTCAGCGCCTTGGCCACTTCGGTCGTGCTGTGCTCGCCCCAGGTGATCAAATGGAACCCGGTGCGGCAGCCGAACGGTGAGCAGTCGATGACGCCATCCATGCGGTCGCGCAGCAGGCTGGCCAGCAAGTGCTCGATGGTGTGCAGACCCGCGGTGTCAATCGCGGCCGTGTTTGGCTGCACCAGGCGCAGATCGTAATTGGAAATGGTGTCCCCTTTTTGCCCGTGTTCCTCAGTGATCAACCGGACGTATGGTGCCTTAACTTTCGTGTGATCCAATGTGAAACTTTCAACTTTAGCCATAGCTAGTGCCTCCTAAAAAATTTAAATGCCAAACTGCCGAAACTGATGCCGACGCAGAGCCGGTGAGTTGATCTTCACACATTGCGAGAAAAAAACGCCCCTTGGCTTAGCCGTTAACCTAAGCCAAGGGGCGTTTGCGCGCGGTGCCACCCTTGTTTGCGGAATGCTCCGCCTCTTGAGTACCAGTTGATACCCGGCAAGGTAACGGTTGCGCCCGGTCCAGCGGCGTGAACCGCTGAACAGCTATTTGGAGCTCATCTTCACCGACTCGTTGCGCGCCCTTTCTCACCAGCCGGGTTCTCTTTAGCGCTTGATTTCGGTTACTCTTCTCCGCAAAGCACGTGAATGAAAATCAACTATGTGGCTATCCTAATTTCTTTTCTTCATCGTGTCAACGGCATTTTCCAGCTGCGCCGCCACTTTCTCCGCCTGCTTGCGGGCCTGCATCCGCATCACGGCGGCCGCGACCGACATGCCGATGCCAATCAGCAAAATCACCCCGGCCACAATGCGCCAGGTGGGCGTGACGGCGGCCTGGATCTGCTCGACCACGATCTGGCTGACCCCGCCGAGCCTGATGTACTGCGCCAGCGCTGGAATCGACACGACCAGCGCGCCCAGGCCGGCGAGAATCGCGATGCTGTAAGTGAGCCGGCCGGTCACGCGCAGCCACCGCTCCCAGGAGTGCGCGCAAACGCGCATCACGGCCAGCACGATGACACCAAGGATGGCGCCGACGATCGCGGCCGTCTGGCAGATCAGCACCATCATCGGGTAGGCGATGCCGATGCCGTGCAGCATCATGGTGTCCAGGATCACCTCGTTGTAGTGTGCCGCGATGGCCTTTTCGACCGACACGCGCACCTCACCGGAGTAATTGGGGTCAATGGCCTTGGCGGCAGCCGCCAGCCGCGAATTCAGCGGCTTCAGCAGCGGCTTCAACGTCATGTGGCTGGGGTCGGTTTTGCTGATGTAAGCTTGGTCGACCCACTTGCTTCGCTGCGGCACGTCGCCAAAATTGGCGCTGATGGCAATGCCGGTCGCCACCCCGCGTCTGAGCGCCTGCGGGTCAATGAGCTCAGTCGTTGGCGGCAGCGTCACACCGGCCTTGGCTGTCTGGCGCAAGGCGCTGTTGTTCAACGTTTGCTGCAGGTTGGTCAAACTCTGCGGGTTGGTGACCGTCTGGATCATTTGATCCGTGTTGCCAAACGTGATTGCGAACCCGAAGCCCACGCCAAAAATGACCAGGATCACGCAGTAGATTAAGCCAAAAACCATCAGCCAGCCGCGGCTGACCGCCGTGTATCGAGTCCTTGCCATAAGTTTTCCTCCACGGCTATTATACCGAAGTTCGCCGACCAATGTCGGACCATATGTAGTGGCTCATCGCAAAAACGCTACTACCGGTTGCGGGTGGTTCGTGTTACATTAGACCCAGAACCTGTCAGAAAAGGAGCCCTCACCGTGATCAATTTGTTATACATATCCATCTCAGGCAACACCCGCGCGTTCGCCGAGCACCTCGCTGAATACGCCAAGGCCCAGCACCAGGCAAACGTCGAGCAGCCGCTGATTCATCTGGAAGAGGTGTCGGATGCCACCCAAAACGAAGGCGAGACTGCGCCGTATTTCGTCATGATCCCCACTTACCTGGACGGCGGCAACGGCATCGACAACGGCTTTCACGAGCTGATGACCACCGCGATGGGCGACTACCTGCGCGAACCCGGCAACGCCGAATGGTGCCGCGGCATCATCGGCTCCGGCAACCGCAACTTCAACGAGCAGTACTGCCTGACGGCCAAGGAATACTGCAAGGAATTCAATGTGCCATTTTTGGCTGACTACGAGCTGCGCGGCACAGCCAAAGACGCCAGCCGCATTTACGACATTTTGGTGAAAGTCAACCAGGCCTAACGCCAGTGGGCGTTGAACCAGCCTACCACGCGGTGTTGGTAACGGTTTGGCTGCAGCTTAAGACTCTGGGCATGCCCGGCTTTGGGCACAATCCAGAGCTTTTTTTCGCTGTGGTCTGCGGCGTACTCGCGGTGCACCATGCTGGTTGGCACAAAGGCGTCCTTGGCCCCGTGGATGAACAGGAGCGGTCTGGTGTTGTGATTCAGCGCAACAATCGTCGACGCGGCAAACACGTTGTAGTGGGCCTTGAGGCTGGCCGTCAGGGCCACCGCCGGGATCAGCGGGTAACGCGGCAATGAAAACAACGCCTGGCCCTGGGCGGCCAGTTCATCCATGATGCTGGTGTAGCCGCAGTCCTCAACAATCGAAACCACCTGCTTGGGCAGTTTTTCGCCGCTCAGGTACATCACTGTGGCCCCGCCCATCGAGACGCCATACAACCCAATCTGACTGGTGGGCCCGACGCGCCGGATCACTTGTTGAAGCCACTTGAGGTAATCCAACCGGTCCGCGTAGCCGTAGCCAATGTAGTTGCCTTGGGACTGGCCGTGGCCGCGGTCATCCGGGGCTAGGACGTTAAAGCCGGCCTCGTGGAAAAATTTGATTTGCCGGGCCATGTCTTCTTTGGTGTTCATGTAGCCATGCGCGACCACGATCGTTTTGGGGGTGTCATGCGAAGCCGGCACCCAGTCGGCGACCAGCCGCAAGTTGGCCCCGGCCGCCTGCTCGTGCCAGGTCTCCTTGGGCACTGTTTTCAGCCAGGCCTGCGCTTTGCGGACCGCCGGCTCGGTCGTGCTGCTGAGGAAGGTCTTGTGGCTCGGCACAAAAGCATAATTGTAGAAGTACAAGGACGCGCCGGCGATGGCCGCCACGATGACCATCCCGAGGCCGCTCAACAGAATTGTCCATTTGCGTTTCATGAGGTTCTCCAATCAATTAAATTTTCAGGCGTTAATGGTTGGCGCGCAATGCAATATAGGTTAGACTTATGGTAATGATACGGAGGAGGCACCGACCCATGAACGAAAAAGCGTTACGCGCTGGCTTTATCGATATCTATTTCAGCCTGATCAAACACGTTGAAGCAGATCTTTCCCGCCCGCTGGAAGACTTTAAGCTATCGTTTGAACAATACCAGATAATGACCGACCTCGCCAGTAATGAGGCCACCACGCTGACTGACATCGTCAAGCGCCGCAAGGTCACTAAACCCGCGATTGCCCGCCAGCTGCGTGTGCTGCGCGACTTGGGTTACGTGTCCCAGACGACGGCCAAGGACGACCGCCGGCGCCGCTTGCTGCAGCTCACCCCGCTCGGTAAGCGCGTCGAGGCTGAGGCCACCAAAGCCTCGAACGCCGCCTTTGACCAATGGGTTCAGATCCTTGGCAAGGATAAGCTGCTGGCCCTGCTAAATATGTTGCAAGACGCTGAAGATCAACTTCACCAGGCACAAACCCCGCGCTGATTGCCCTGCCTGCGGCCCCGCTCACCGGCGGGGCCTTTTTGCGCAAGGGCATAAAAAAACACCGCGGCCAAAATGCGGTGGCGGTGTCAAAGCGGATGCGTGTTTAAGTTTAGTACCAGCCGTATGCGTTCGAGTGCGCCAGGGCCTTGGACCAGCTGCCGTAGCGGCTGGAGACGTACTGATCGGCGACGCGTTCCTGGTTGGCGGCGGAGTAATCGCCGTGCAGATAGGAATTGGTCAGTTGGTACTTGCCGATGTACTGGCCGTTGCGGGCGCTGTAGGAACCGCCTGATTCGCGCTGGGCGATGGCAGCCTTCGCGGCGGCCTCATTGCCAGAGGCGCTGCTGGTGTAGCTGGTCGTGGTCCGCGGCGCGCTGTAACTCTTCGGCGCCGTGTAGCTGCGGGCCTGCGGCTGAGCGCTAGTCTGCGCTGCGGTTTGGGTAGGCGTGGTGGCCGGTGCGGCGGAGCCGGTGAGCTTCAGGACCTGGCCAACCGCGATCAGGTTAGGGTTAGTAATGTTGTTCAGAGAAGCCAGGGTCGCCTGGCTGACGCCGGTGGTCTTGGCAATGTCTGAAAGCGTATCGCCAGCTTTGACGGTGTAAGTCGTCGGGGCGGCAGGCTTAGCAGCTGCTTCAGTCACCTTCAGAATCTGCCCGACGTGGATGAGATTCTTATTGGCCAAGTTGTTGGCAACGGCCAGCTTGTCGGCGTTCGTGTTGATAGCTGCGGCAATCGCAGACAGAGTATCACCCGCTTTAACCACGTACTCGTCTGTGGTAGCAGCATCGGTCGTGGTGGTGGTGTGACCCATGACCACTGCCGTGCTTAAGGCTGCTGCCGTTGTGAAGAGCCATGCTAAATGTGAGTTTTTGATAATTATTCACTCCTAAGTTTTGTCCAGTATCAATTCAACACTCACCATGTTAACGATTGAAGGTCACAGGGATACCACAGCCACGTTACGAATCATGGAAAATTTGTATTATTGTCATGAAAATGTCGCATAACTGAGGCAAAATTCACTTTTTAGGCATAAAACCGCGCCTGGCGATCGCTCACCAGACGCGGTTACTCACTTTTTACAACAATGACGCGACGCCGCGCGGCAACTCTCCCGGCGCGTCGATGACGGCCGTGGCGTGCGCCTTGGCCAGCTCGGCCGCATCGCCGAAGCCGTACGTAACCCCGAGGGTCTTGACGTGGTTGTTCGCCCCGCCGATCATGTCGGTGTCGCGGTCGCCGATCATCAGCGCCTGCTGCGGGTCGGCGCCGCTTTCTTTCAGCGCGTATTCCAGCACCGCCGTTTTCGACGAGCGCACCCGCTCGTCCATGGTGGCGCCGTAGAGCCCGGTGAAGTAGCGGTTCAGCCCGAAGCGCTCGGCAATTTGAACCACCATCGGTTCGGGCTTGGCTGAGGCGATGTTCAGCGAATACCCCGCCCGCATCAGCCGGTCCAGGGCCTCTAGAATGCCGGGATACAGGCTCTGCTGGAAGATTCCCGTGGCCAGGTAGAACTCGTGGTAGTACTGAATGGTTTGGTCGACCTCGGCCTCGGACAGCGCCGGGTAATACTTGTTAAGGCTGCTGCCAAGCGACGGACCGATGAACTGCCGGTAGGTGTCATCATCGAGCAGCGGCAGGTGCTGCTTTTGGATCATGTAGTGAATGCTGTTGATGATTCCCTCTTGGGAATCGGCGATGGTGCCATCTAGGTCAAAAAACAGAGTCTTCAAGCTTTCTCCTCCAGTGCGCGGTGGCGGTTCAGGGCGTCCTTCAACATGAACGGAGCGATCAGCGTGGTCAAAATAATCACAATGATGACGCTGGAATAAAAATCACGGTGCAGCAGGTTCGCATCAAACCCGATCTGGGCGACGATCAGTGCCATTTCGCCGCGGCTGACCATGCCGGCGCCGATGATGTTGGCCTCGTGCCAAGACATTCCCGACAGCTTAGCCCCGGCACCGCAGCCGATCCACTTGGTGAGCAGCGCCAGCACCGTCATGATGACGATGAACCAGAAGTCGCGGCCGATACTGTCCAGGCGCATGTTCATGCCGATCGAGACAAAGAACACAGGAATGAACACCGCGTAGCCAATTGACTCAAGCGCCTTGTCCACCTCTGCGCGGTACTTGGTTTCGCTGACGGCCACTCCAGCAAAGAACGCGCCGATCACCGCTGACAGGCCGAACAGGTCGGCCAAGTACGCCATCCCCAGGCACAGCAGCAGTGACCCGATCGTCACCGAGGAACTTGGCAGCAGCCGCTCGGCCATGTGCATGACAAACGGCGCGAGCCACTTAACCACCAGGAAAATCAGGCCAAAGTACGCGACCTCTTCCAGCAGGGTCAGCCACAGCGGCGCCGTGCTCGTTGCACTGCCGGTGCCGAACACGCTGACGGCCACGCTCAGGATGATCACCGTCAAAATGTCATCGACCACTGCGGCGCCCAGGATGGTCGCGCCGCTTTTGCTATCCAAGGCGTTAAGCTCCTTGAGCACCTCGACGGAAATGGATACCGACGTCGCGGCGTAGGTAATGCCCAGAAACGCGGCGGCCACAAACGAAAAGCCCCACAGCTCGGCAAAGGCAAAAATCGTCACCACCGGCACGATGACGCCGATCACCGCGACCAGCACCCCTGGCCGAAAATACTTTTTCAGCAGCGTCAGGTCGCTTTCCAGCCCGGCGATGAACATCAAAAGCACCACCCCGATCTCCGAAAACTCGGTGATCATGGTGCTGGGATGGAGCCAGTCGAGCACCGCGGGACCAAAAAGGATGCCGGCCAGCAGTTCGCCGATCACCGCGGGAATCCCGATTTGTAAACTAAAATGACTCAGCACCAGAGTGGCGAGCAAAATCAGCGCCAAAGTGCCCAAATAGGCCATATGTCCTCCTTACTGCAGCAGCAGCTGGTAGGCGTTGCGCTCCGGGACCGGCTCATCCAGATACACGATGCCCCGGTACGTGAAGCCGTTGCCCAAGATGACGTGCTGCATGATCTGATTCTGGGCGTGCGTGTCAATACGCAGGTCGCGGAACCCGCGGCCGTATGCTTCGGTGATCAGGTTCGACATGAAGAGCTTGCTCAGGTGCTGGCCGCGAATTTTCGCGGAGACAGCGAAGCGGTGGATCATCATGTACGGCGCGTTCCCCTGCCAACCGTCACCATCGATTTTACCGTAGAAGGGGTCCGGCCCTTCCAGCAAGCTGGCGTTGCCGGCCACCGCCCCATCGACGATCAGCAGGCGGTTGGTCTCTTTTTCGATGTCAGCTTCAACTGCTGGCTTATCCGGATAAGTCCCCTGCCACTGGTTGATGTGCTGGGCGTGCAGAAATGCGCGTGCGTCCTCAATAATGCCCATGATTGCCGGAATGTCTGCTGCTGTGCCTTTGCGTACGTATATTGTTGCCATGATGTACCTCCGCCCAAAATTGTAATAGTAGATTTATTGTCGCGCAAAATGGCCGGCTTGGCAATTTGTCTGCGTTGCTTGACGCCACAAAAAAGCCGCCAAATTGACGGCTTTGAATCACTATTCGGTTGGCAGCTCGTGGTGCGCCGCCATCAATTTCATCGGCGGTTTCGGGCCGTGATGGCGGCCGCAGTGCGGGCCGTGATGCGGCATCATTGCCCGCAGCTTGGCCTGCTTCGTGCGCTCTTTTTCCGCCTTCAGCTTCTGGTGGCCCAGGATCACTTGGGTGGTGCCGATGATCATCAGTGCGATCGGCACCACATGAATAACGGCCAGCGGGATCACCAGATCAGGATTCTCTTTGATCGTGTTATCAAACGTGTGCAACGGTTCTGACGCGGTATCTGCAATTTGTTTCACGAGTGCCTTCGTGTCCTTGAACATGTGCATCGCCTCCTGAGTCCATCATACCAATCTCGCCGGAAAATGTAACCGCTAACGGCTGACTATTTCACCCAGCCGAGTTAGCGATTCTGCGCTGCCAGCCACTCACCCAGGTGCTGGAAGTAATCGACCGGGTTGTCGAGCATCTGGCCGTGGCCGGCGTTGGGCGTGATGTGCAGCGTCGCGTGCGGAATGGACTTTTGCATGCGCTGCGCGGCGGCCAGCGGCATGGTCTCATGGCCGCCAAAGGTCAGGTACGTCGGCACGGTGATTTTGCCGATGTCCGCGCGCCGGTCCCAATCCTTCAGAGCGCCTACCATCACGAACTCGTTGTCGCCTTGGAAGTAGTTGTAAACCGGTGTGGCCATGGTCGAGATCAGGTGGCGCGGCTGCGGATCCGCGGCGTGGTGCAGGTAGTGCTCCCCCAGCTCGGCGACCAGCTGCTGGTACTTCGGGTCATCAAAGGCGTGCTCGGCTTCAATGTGCTTCATGTAGGCCACCTGTGCCGGCGAAAACATTTTCTCGCGAATCGCGTTGATGTTATCGATGTACTCGTCAAGGTTGTCGATCATCGAGCTGAGGATCAGGCCTTTCAAGTGCGCGCCGTACTTCAGCGCGTATTCGATGGCCAGCACCCCGCCCCAGCTTTGGCCCAGCAGGTAAAACTGGTCCAGGCCCAGCTGCTGACGGACTTCCTCGACCTCATCCACGTAATACGAAATGTTCAAGAACTTTGCGCGAATGGCCGGGTCGTCCCAGTCCGGCTGATCCGAGTACCACGAGCCCAGCTGGTCGTAGCGCGTGACCTGTACGCCGTACGGAGCAAGTTGCTCGGCGAAGTTTTCAAACACTTCGTTGGTGCCGCCGGGGCCGCCGTGCAGCGTCATCAACTGAATCTTCCCTTGCCCACGGGTCTGAGTCCACAGGTGATAGCCGTTGGCCAGGGTGACAAAATGGGTCCCATTTGGTGCTGTTTTCATCGTTATCAACTCCTATTGCATCAATTATGCACCTTTTGCCGCGCGATAAAAATATCTTAAGCAAGGGTCATTGCGCGTCCGCCGCGTGCCAATTCGTTAAAATAGAGAAAAAGGAAGGAAGTGGCGCAATGGCTTTTGAGCAAACACCCCTCACCGGGTTGACCAGCCAGCAAGTGACCAAAAAAATGGCCGCCGGCGAGCACAACACGAAACCCGTCAGCTTGACTCGCTCGCCCAGCGCCATTATCAAAAGCAACACGCTGACGCTGTTCAACTTCGTCAACTTGGCCCTGGGTGTGCTGATTGCCACCACTGGCAGCTACGCCAACCTGCTCTTTTTGTTTGTGGCGATCATCAACACCGCCATCGGCACCTTCCAGGAGCTGCGTGCCAAGCGGCAGCTCGACAAAATGACGATTCTGGCTGAAACCCCGGCACAGGTCATGCGCGATGGGCAACTGACCGCGGTGCCGCAAGAGAAAATTGTCCTGGGCGACCTGATTCAGCTGCACCGCGGCGACCAGATTCCCGTCGACGGCACGATCCGGCAAACCGCCGGCGCCGAGGTCGATGAAAGTCCCTTGACCGGCGAGGCCAACGCAATCGCTAAACATCCCGGCGACGCCTTGATGTCCGGCAGCTTCATCGTTGCCGGCCAGCTATTGATGCAGGCCACTGCAGTCGGCGCCGATACTTTTGCCGCAAAGATCACCGATTCTGCCAAGGCCGCCCGTCATCCCCAAAGCCAACTGCTCGCAACCATCAACCGCATCATCCAGATTCTGACCTACGTGCTGATTCCGCTGGGCGTCGTGTATTTCACCGTCGCTATGATCCGCCGCGGCAATTACAACCGGGCGATCCTGTCCACCGCCGCGGCGATGATCGGCATGATTCCCGAGGGCCTGGTGCTGCTGACGAACGTGGCGCTGGCGGTTTCGGCCATGAACCTAGGCCGCAAGCGCGTGCTGGTCAGCGCCCTGCCCGCCATTGAGGCGCTGGCCCGCGTCGACGTCTTGTGTCTGGACAAAACCGGTACCATCACGTCCGGCCAGTTGCGCGTGGCTGGAGTTTACCCCGAGCGGGGTGAAACCGAGGACACCGTCAGCCAGGCCGCCGTAGCCGTGACCTACGCGTTGAACGATGACAACGAAACGGCGCTGGCCATCAAGCAAGCCTGGCCGCAAACACCTAGTGTGACCACTCTCAGCACGGTGCCGTTTTCGTCGGCGCGCAAGTGGTCCGGGGCCACGTTCGCCGACGGTCATAGCCTGCTGATGGGCGCGCCGGAATTTATTTTTGGCGCCAGCCTCCCAGAAACCAGCCGGCAGCGGATCCAGCAAGCGACCCGGGCCGGTTTCCGCGTCCTGGCCGTGGCGGCCACGGACCGCGGCCTGACCACCCCGCTGCAAGCCGTGCGCCTGCTAGGCTTTATCACCATCGCCGATGAGGTCCGCCCCGCGGCAGCCGAAACCCTGGCCTTCTTCGGCACACAGGACGTGACGTTGAAGGTGATTTCCGGTGACAATCCCCTGACCGTCGCCAATGTGGCGCAGCAGGCGGCGCTGCCGCATGCCGACCAGGCCATCGACATGAGCACCGTGGCCGATGACGCCGACTTTAACGCCTTGGCCGAGCGCTACACCGTCTTTGGCCGCGTCACCCCGCCACAGAAGAAGCAACTGATTGCGGCACTTCAACAAAATGGCCACACGGTCGCGATGACCGGCGACGGCGTCAATGACGTCCCGGCGCTGCGCCAGTCCGACTGTGCGATTGCGATGGCGAGCGGCGCCGAGGCCGCCAAGTCGATTGCCGACTTCACGCTGCTGGATTCGAACTTTGACGCGATGACTGGGGTACTGAATGAAGGCCGCCGCGTCATCAACAACATTGAGCGTGTGGCGTCGATGTACCTGATTAAAACGATTTTTTCGGTCATCCTCACCGCGATTTTTGTCTTCCTGCCGCTGGATTACCCCATCACGCCGATCAACCTGACGCCGGTGTCAGCGATCTGCGTGGCCATTCCGTCGTTCTTCCTGACGCTTGAGCCCAACTTCACCCGCGTGACTGGCCGTTTTCTGCAAAAAGTTATGATAATCGCCGCGCCCGCCGCCTTGGCCATCGTGATTTACACGTTGCTGCTGACGCGGTTCGAGTATGTGTTCAACTGGTCGTTTGCCCTGACCTCGACACTGGTCGTCTTCATGATCGGCGTCATCGAATACCACGTGGTGCTGCTGGTCTCGCGGCCGTTCAACCGGTACAAGGCGGCCATGGTCCTGCTGGTCGCCATCATGTTCTTCCTGACCTTCTTTGTGGTCAATCGCGTATTCGCGCTGGCGAACCTGTGGGACTGGGGCCGGGCGCTGTTTTACCTGCCGCTGCTGGCGTCCAGCGTGCCGGTCTACCTGCTGCTTCAGGAATTTCTCGGGCGGCGTATCTTGTCTAAAATCAACTGGCGCTTCTAGCACGCAAAAGGCCGGTGCAAAATTGCACCGGCCTTTGGTTTATCCTAAGCATTGGGATTTGCCACGATCAGCACGTCGCACGGCGCGTTTTCGGTGACGAAGCTGGCCACCGACCCGATAAACATGCGCGACGTCAGCCGCTTGCTGGAGCGGCCGAGGATGATCAAACTGCTGTCATAATCCTTGGGCGCGTCAAGCGCGACCACGGTGCGCGGATTGCCGAAGCGCAGGTGGGTGCGCACTTCAATGCCCCGCGCCCGCAGCGGCTTGGCCTGCTCTTCCAGCTCGATTTCCGCCCGCGTTTCGGCGTTGTACAAAATCGTGCCGTCCACGTCCGGTTGCTGGGCAAAGCCGACCTGATAGCTGCGGGTATCAATCACGTACAGCAGGTCGATGCTGGCGTCGTCCATCTCGGTGATCGCCACCGCCTTTTCCAGCGCCGCAGCGCCGGCGGCAGAGCCATCAAACGCCACTAAGATTCGGTCTTTTGTCATCTGGACCACTCCCTTCCCCTTATTTGTACCATATCCAGGCGTTATGGCGGGAACAATAGGGGCCGGCGTCACATTAATTTTGGCCGCAAAAAGCCGCCGCCTGGAGTCCAGGCAGCGGCGCGCCGTTTAAAAGTAGCGGCTGTGGTTGAAAAAGTTGAGCTTGGCGACCACGGTGTTGGCGTCGGTGTACGGCTGCGGCACCACGAACAACCCCAGGGCATCCAGGTGCTTGTGCACATTGTTGGTCACGGCGATTTCCAGCTCTGCGGGATCCAGGTGCGGCGCCGTTTTGGCAGCGATGGTCATCAGCTCGTCCAAGTCGATGGTGATGGTGTCGACGAAATGGTCATTCAACTGAGCGTAAAGGGCTGCGACCTGCGCGTCCACATAATCGGTGACGGCCTTGAACAAATCGGCGTTTTTTGCCTTCAGGTTGTAGTAGCGAGTCACTAGTTGGTTGTTATCAATTGTCATGAATTGCCTCCGGATATTGTTTGTTTAAGTGTACCAAACTTTTTCCGGTTCTGCCGGATTCTTCCCGCGTGCCCCACCAATTAGTGAGCTGCCTCAAATCACACCGCTTGCCTCCAGTCTGGCCACCTCGTCCAGCAGCGGTCGAACCACGGCCATGCCCCCGGCTGGCGGCTTGGCCTTGAGCTTGCGTTTTTGCGAGTAGTACGGCAGCTTGATCCGCAGCGGCATGCTGGCCGGATCCATTTCGCCGTCAAAGTAAAAGAGCTGCGGCTGCGTGCGGCAGGTGCGAAACGTGTGCTGGCGCAGCGCCTGCAAATCGATTTGCTCAGGCGGCAGTAGGCCCGTGCCAAATACGATCAGCTGATGCGGCAGCGCCAACTGGTACTGCTGATAGAAGGGCCGAAAGCCGGTCACGCCGCCGCGCTTGGTGGCGTGCGCGCCGTAAATCACCAGGCGCGTGTGGATCAAGTCGTCTGGCGTGACAAACGCCACATCTAACACTTCACAATGCAGCACTCGCGCGATCCACAGCGCGTAACCCTGTGTGAATCCAGTCTGCGATGAATAGATAACGACAGTTTGGCCCATGATGCCCCCTCCTTATCAGATTACCCACTGGTACAGGATAATTGTAGCAAGACGCCTTGCCCAGCGGCCAGTGGCAAGGCCTGCCAAACCGCGAGGGATATGCTACACTGAACGTAGATTGCAAAAGGAGGCTACATCATGCAAATCACTCGTCATGGCGAAGCACAAGAGACTAACGGCCAGCCGCCATTGATTGGCCACGAACTGCCTGCATTTAACGTGACCACTGCCGACCAGACGCCGTTTGACCAGTCCCACCTAAAGGGCCGCTACAGCCTGATCTCGGTGGTGCCAGACATTGACACGCGCGTCTGCAGCATTTCCACCAAAAACTTTAACCAAGCCGCCGACCGGTTCGACGGGATCAACTTTTACACCATCTCCACCAACACCTTGGACCAGCAAAAGCACTGGTGCGCCAATGAAGGCGTGAAAAACATGCGCCTGCTGTCCGACGCCGATGCCAGCTTTGGCAAGGCCATGGGGCTTTACCTGGCAGCCAACAACACGGACGCCCGCAGCGTCTGGATCACTGACCCGGACGGCAAAATCGTCTACCGTGAGCTGATCACCGAACAAACGAATGAACCTGACTACGACAGTGCCCTGGCCTACCTGGAAACTCACGCCAAGCACTAACCCATCCAAAAAGCTGCTGTGCAACGCATTTGCACAGCAGCTTTTTATATCCCCTGTAACGCATTCAACTGCGCGACCATGCGATCAACCGCCGGCTGAGTGGCCGCTCGGTCCTTCAACAGGTAACGCGCCTGAGCCACGAGCAAACGACTTGCCGGCGCCTCATCCTGGCTGTGGGCCGCGATGGCCGCTTCCAGATTGCTGCGGTCAACGCGCGGAAACACGCCGACCAACAGCCGCTGCGCCTCGTCGACTAAGGCGGCGAGCGCCGCATCACTGAACCTGATCATCTGCGGCATCACCGCCGCCACGCGCGCCTGGACAAACTGGCGGGTCAGCCGGGCCTCAACCGCCGCGTCCGCCGCCTGCCCATGAAGCAGGTTGTCACTCAGCCGGCTCAGCGTCTCGATGGCGTCATCGCGCCGCGCAAAGTAGGCGTGGTAAGGCTTGAGATCAAGTGGCGGGCAAAGTGCCCGCCGCGGCCGGGCGCTGCCGATCAGCTCGGCCACCTGGGCCTGCACCTGCGGGCCAAAGAGTTGTGCCGCCGGCACGTCAGGCGTCGAATCGGTGCGCGGATCATCAAAGGTGGCCGTCGCATAATTGCGGTGAAGCAGCTGCAGCGCCCGTGCGGCCGCCATTGGGTCGCGTTTTTCAATGCTGGGCAACGCCGCCGCCAGCGTCGTGGTGTTCAGGTTCAGGTCGTACTGCGGCAGCGGCCGATTAATGGCCAGGTCCCAGGCCGCAAACTTCATCGTCCGGGCGCTGAAGGTGCAGTAATACGCCAGCCCCGCGCCATCGTAGCCGTTCTCGCTGAGGGCAAACGCGGGCAAGTCAATGCACGTCCCAAAATCGCGCGGGATGGCCTCGGCCACGCCAAAGCCGTTGTGAATATGCCCGGACAAAATGAAAGTATTCGGGTGCCGGCGCAGCACATCTTTGACAACGGCGTCCTGAATGCCAAAGCCACCGCCAAAATTACTGCGCCAGTGCGTATCGCGCAGCGGCTGATGGACCAGCACCAGATTCTTTTGGCCACCGTCCTCGCCGGCCTGCAGCTCCGCATCAAGCCAGGCCACCTGCTGGGCCGAGATGTAGGCGCCGTCCTTCAGCCCTTTTTCCGAGTTCATGACGATGAAGTGGTAATCGCCCAGGTCCACCGTGAAGTAAGGCTGCCAGGGCGTTGCGCCAGGCACGCGGCTCAGGTAGTGGGCCTGATACTCGGGCATCGTGACCGTGCGAAAGTATTGCGGATCGCTTTCCTGATCGTTGTCGAAGTCCAGCTCATGCGGCCCGCGCACATCGTGATTGCCCAGGCAGACGATCAGCTGGTCGGCCGGCACCTTTTCCAAAGAGGACCAGGCGTCCTGAAACTGCGCTGGGTCGCCCCAGTCCGTGACATCGCCCGCGATCACCACGGCCGCGTGCGGGTCGAGGCGGTGCATGTTGACCAGCGCATGGTGGAAGGCCGCCGTGGTGTGGCGAGTACTCCCCAGATGCAGATCAGATAAGATGAAAAGATGCAGACTGCCCAGATCCATCGGCGCAACACTCCTTTCTCGTGTTCACTGGCAATTGTTGACGAATCGCCAACTGGCCACATAAGTTTGTTAATGTCTAGGGTACACCCAAGGCCGGCATTGTGAAAGCCCATTCAAGAGGCAACTGACGATCACCGGATAAAAAAGACGCCCTCAGTTGCCTGAGTGCGCCTTCGTTGAACGATTTAGTTGAACGTGCCACTTACATCCCCTGGATCAGCAGCATGATGATCGGCACCACGATGACGAACAGCACCGTCGACAGTGTGACCACGTTGGTCGCGTATTCGACGTCGCCGTGCCCTTCCGTGGCCAAAATTGGCAGCACGGCAAGGCCAGGTGCGGAAGCCTGAACAATCAGCGTCTTCGCTTCAAGGCTTGGTACATGGAAGCCGGCCCTCAGCCCAATGGTGATCAGCGCGAAAATCAGCAGCGGTGCGACCACGAAGCGGCCGAGCAGTGCAACGACCGAGTCGCGGTCGAACTTGATGGTCTTGAACCCAGCCTTGGCCAGGATGATCCCGATGTAAATCAGAGACAGCGGGGTCACGAGGCTGCCGACATACGTCATCGCGTTGACGACGAAGCTCAGCCAGCCCACATTCACGAACGGAATGTTGAGCAGCAGGAAGACCAGCGCGACCAGGAAGCCAACCAAAGGTGCTGGCAGCAGCTTTTTCCAGTTGAAGCTGGCCTTGGTGCCGACCTCGCCGTTGATCTTGGTCGGGTCGTCCCAGCTCATCAAAAACGCGCCAAGCGTCCAGGTGGACACCGTGTTGACCACGTAGTACATCAGGAAGTACGCAGTCGCCTTGTCACCGAACAGCGCCATGTTGAGCGGCAGACCGATGAAAATGGTGTTGGCGTTGACGAACATGTTGATGAACGTCCCGCGCCGGCCCGGGCGCACCTTGAGCAGCTTGACCAGAATGAAGGCCACGATGTAGCCCAGCGCGACGGCGCCAAAGCCGTACACCAGCCCTGAGGACAGGCTGATAAGCTTGCTGCGGGTCAGCCGCTGCAGGACCTGGATGAAAATAGACGCCGGCAGCGCGACCTTCATCAGCAGGTTAGAGATGGTCTGGCCGAATTTTTCATCAAACCAGCCGTTGTGCTGGAGAATGTAGCCCAGCGCGATCATCAAAACAATGGTTAAAACACTTTCGATACTCGTGTATAAGGCAGTCACAATTAGTCCTCCACTTCTACATCGGTGAGGTCGCGGTATTCAGGGGTCCACTGCATGTCAGCGACCGCCTGTTTGACGTCAGGGATTGGTTCTTCGTTCAAGCCATCTTTGACCGCCTGAGTCGCCACTGCGATTGCGACCGTCTTGCTGAACTGATCCAGCTTGGAAACTGGCGGCAGCACGGCAGCGCCGGCCTTGTCAGGGTCGACCAGACCACCCAGGCTGTGGGCAGCGGCAGAGATCATCGCGTCAGACAGCAGCTTGCTGGTTGCGGCGATCGTGCCCAGACCAAGGCCTGGGTATACCAGGGCGTTGTTGGCCTGGCCGATGGCATAAGTGACGCCGTTGTACACGACATCAGCAGCCGGGATCCCGGTGGCAACTAAGGCGCGGCCGTCGGTCCACTTGATCAGATCCTCGGCTTTGGCCTCGGCCAGCTTGGTCGGGTTGGACAGTGGGAAGATGATCGGCCGGTCGGTGTGCGCGGCCATTTCGGCAACGATTGGCTGGGTGAAGCTGCCAGGCTGCGTGGAGGTGCCGACCAAAACGGTCGGGTGCACGGCCTTAACGGCAGCTTCCAGCGTCGTCAGGTCATCAGCGTTCGCAAATTCACTGCGGCTGCGAGCAAATGGCTTCTGCGCCGGGGTCAGCGTCTCGTCATCGTCAAAGAGCAGACCCTGCTTGTCGACCAAGTAGAAGTGCTTCTTGGCCTCGGCCGGCGCCATGCCCTGCTGCAGGAACTCGTCGTACACGCGCTGGGTGATGCCCGCGCCGGCAGTGCCGGCCCCAAAGCTCATGTACACCTGGTCGGTCAGCTTTTGCTTGGAGATGTTCATGGCCCCAAACAGCCCGGCCAGCACGATGATCCCGGTACCTTGAATGTCGTCGTTAAAGGTCGTGATTTGGTCCTTGTACTGATTGAGAATGTCGGCGGCGTTAGCGCGGCCGAAGTCTTCAAAGTGCAGGTACAGGTGTGGGAACAGCTTCTCGGCCGTCGCCACGAACTTGTCAACGAAGGCGTGATAGTGTTCGCCGTAAACACGCTCGTGCCGTACGCCGACGTAAAGGTCGTCATCCAGCAGTTCTTTGCGGGTAGTCCCGGCGTCCAGGACAACCGGCAGCACCTGACTTGGGTCGATGCCAGCAGCGCCGGTGTACACCATCAGCTTGCCGACCGCGATGTCGACGCCCTGCGTGCCCCAGTCGCCGATGCCCAGGATGCCTTCGCCGTCAGTCACGACGATCAGGCGAATGTCGCGGCCGTTGGCGCTGTGGCGCAACGCGGCTTCCATGTCATCCTGCGCGTCAATGCTCAGGTAGGTCGCGTTCTGCGGCTCAACGAAAATTGCGGAGTAGTTTTCAATGAAGTCGGCGATGGTTGGGTCGTAAACGATCGGCATGAATTCCACAATGTGCTCGGAGAACAGCTTGTAGAACAGCACATGGTTGACGTTGAACAGCTGCATCAAAAACTGGCGCTTGGCGAAGTCGGTCGGCTTGCTTTGAAGCTGGGCATAGGCCTGGGTCACCTGCTGATCCAAGGTTTGGATAGCACTTGGCAGCAGCCCGTTCAGACCGTACTTGGCGCGCTCCTCAGCGGTAAAAGCGGTGCCCTTGTTTAAAAATGGATCGTGAAGTAATTGCTCTGGTGTGTATTTCATGTGATGTGTCCTCCTATTTGATTACAGAGGTCACTTTACGCGGCATACAAAAATATAGTCAAACGCGGGCAATTTAATACGCTTTACTTATATGAGCAGGCTGACCACCGCTTTGCAGGTGGTCGAACCGAGCCTCACTTTCACGGCGAAAAATAAATTAAATAATTATTCGCCGCCTACGCAGCCAAGGGCGCTTATCATTCTCTTTTCACTTAATCGGCATTCCGACCGCCGACTTTTGTGTTAATCTTTCTTTATATGAGCAAGGGAGGCAAGCCATGAACACGCGCGACTTAGAATACTTTGAGGCCTTGACCAAAATCAAAAACTTCTCTCAGGTGGCCGCCCAGTTTGGTGTTACCCAGCCGACCATCACGATGGCGCTGAAACGCCTGGAGACGCACTTCGGCATCCAGCTGATCGACCGCGACCAAAGCCACGCCCGCATCACCGTCACACCGGCCGGCGAAACGCTCGCTGCCCACGTCCGGGTGATCACCGCGGAGCTGACCGCTGCTGAGGCAGAGCTGGCGCGCGCGCGCAGCGGCAAGATTCGCTTTGGTCTGCCGCCGATCATCGGCAACTTCTATTTTCCGACGCTCGCACCGGCACTGATGCAGGCGGGACTGATCGACCAGCTGCAAACCGTTGAAGCCGGCTCGCAGAATCTGCTGGCCGACCTGCGCGCCGGCCACCTCGACGGCGCCTTGCTGGGATCGACCGGTCCTTTGAACGCACCGGCGCTGACTGTGCAGCCGCTGCGGCGCGTGCCGTTCACGGTGGTGGTATCGCCAGAACATCCGCTGGCTGCGCGCAAGCAGTTGGCCTTTGCGGCACTCAAAAACGAACCGTTCGTGACCCTGGCGGAAGGCTTTGTCCACACCAAAGCCTTCGAATGGTTCACCCACACCGCCGGCATTCAGCCCAGCGTGGTGTACCGCACGCAGGACGTGGCGCTGCTCAAGCACATGGTGCAGGCCAACGTCGGCATCGCCTTGCTGGCGCAAATCGCGGTCCAACCGGCCGATCACCTGGTGACCATCCCCCTGACCGATCCCGGCCAGCCGACCTTTGACATCGCGCTGGTCACCAGCCGCACACTGCGGCAAACGCCGGCCACCGATCAACTGCTGCAATTATTATTAAAAGAAGGAGAGCAATAATGCGCATTGAAAAAGACGCCTTGGGCAAAGTTGAAATTCCGGATGGTGCGGCCTGGGGCCCGCAAACCGAGCGCTCCCGCCACAACTTTAAAACCGGCCCGCTGATGCCGGCGGCAATCATCCGGGCGCTGCTGACCATTAAGTCCGCTGCCGCTGCGGTGAACATGAAGGCAGGCATGAACCAGGCGGTCGGGCAGGCCATCATTGACGCCGCCGCTCAGCTGCAGGCCTTGCCAGATGACCAGCTGATGGCCGACTTTCCGCTGCACGTCTACCAAACCGGCAGCGGCACGCAAACCAACATGAACGTCAATGAGGTGCTGGCTCACCTGGCCAGCGTCGCGCTGGGCCGGCCGGTGCTGCCCAACGACGACGTCAACCGCGGTCAAAGTTCCAACGACACCTTCCCCACTGCACTTCACATGGCCGTTTACCCGGCCGTGACCAAAGTTGCTGAGGCGGCCGCGGCCATGATCCAGACCCTGCAGGCAAAGGAGGCCGCTTACGCCCAGGTCGTGAAGCTGGGCCCCACCCACTTGCAAGACGCCACCCCACTCACCTTCGGCCAGGAGGTCTCCGGCTGGCGTACCACCCTTGAACAAGACGCGGCCACCTTGCAAGCGCTGCAGGCACCGCTGTTGACGCTCGCTTTAGGGGGCACCGCCGTCGGCACCGGCCTGAACACCACCCCAGAGCAGACGGCCGCCATGGTTGCCCAAATTGCGACGCTAACTGGCCTGCCCTTCACCGAAATGCCCAACAAGTTCCACGGGCTGGCCTTTCACAGCGAACTGACTGCCGTTCACGGCGCCTTGAAGACGCTGGCCGCCGACCTCATGAAAATCGCCAACGACATCCGCTTTTTGGCATCCGGCCCACGCGGCGGCTACGGTGAGCTGACCATCCCAGCCAACGAACCCGGCAGCTCGATCATGCCGGGCAAGGTCAATCCGACGCAGGCGGAAGCGTTGACCATGATCGCCGCGAAAGTCATGGGTAATGACACGACCATCGCCATCGCCGAAAGTCAGGGCAATTTTGAGCTGAACGTGTACAAGCCGGTGATCGGCGCCACCGTGCTGGAAAGCTGCACGCTGCTAGCCGGCGGCATGACTCAGTTCGACCAGCTGCTACTGCAAGGCCTCAGCGTCAATCAGGCCCGCATGCAAGAATTGGTCGACCGCTCCCTGATGCTGGTCACGGCTCTTTCGCCGCACATCGGCTACGCGCAAGCGGCTAAGCTAGCTCAAACGGCACAAAAAAACGGCCAGTCGCTGCGCGAGGCAGCGCTCGCCTCAGGTGCAGTGACAGCCGAACAGTTTGACGCGTGGGTCGACCCGCTGAAAATGACCAACGCCGCTCAGAAGTAATCTTTGCGGTGCAGCCACCAGGCCACGGCGCCGCTGATGCCCGCCGCCAGCGCCAGCGTCAGCCAGAACCCATACACCGGCTGACCCTTCCAGGGGATCCAGGTGTTTTGGCCAAAAATGCCGGAAATGATGGGCGGAATCGCCAGCAGGATCGACACCGACGTCAGCATTTTCATGATCAGGTTCAAGTTGTTGCCGACCACCGAGGAAATCGCGCTGTTGTACTGATCCAAAATTTCCTCAGTGCTTGCCACCGTCGTCAGGATCTGGCGCACCTTCACGTCCAGCAGAAACAAGACACGGGCATCACTGGCCGCCAGAAAATAACGGTCGCTATCGCGGATGTCCGCCACCAGGGTCTTGGTGCGAGTCAGCGCAGCGTTGAAGTACACCAGCCCTTTTTCCAGACTCATCACTTCATAAATCAGTGTGTTCTTGGCCGAATTCTTGACCTGCTTTTCCATCTTGTGCGTGCTGTCGGCCATATCGTCAATGTCCTTGGTGTAGCAGTCCAGTACCCGGTCGACAATGCGCAAGGCCAAGCTGTCGGCGGTTTCGACCTGGTCCAGCGCCTGCAAGTATGCATCCATGAGCCGCGGCTTGTCGCGGCTGATCGTGACCAGCTCATCGGCCAGCAAAATCAAGGCGATCGGCATGATTGCGTACGTGCGATGGCCCGTATCGCCCTGGTAGGCATAAGGTTCGCGCACCAGGATGAAGCCAGGGGCGTCAGCGCCTTCGCGCAACGCTTCACTGCGCGCGTCCTCGTGGTCGTCAAGCGCCGCTTCCACGTAGCCGTCCGGCAACTCGTATTGCGCCTTTAAGGCCTGCAGCTCAGCCTCGCTTGGGTCAAAGACACAGTGCCAGCACGCCCCGCTGGTTTCCGTGGCGCTGGTGGTTTGAGACTGTTTGATCGCGTAGTCTTTTTGCATAAGACACCTCCCCTTTAATTGTAGAGAGGTGCCCTCGCGCTTTGCACGTCCGACGCTTTAGAAGTAGTCCTTCTTGTGCAGCCAGTATGCTGTGGCCACACACAGGACAATGGTGGCAAAAATCAGGGCCCAAAACCCCCAGATGCTTTGCTGCCACGGCACGCGGGTGTTCATGCCCCACAGACTGCCGACGATGCTCGGGATCGTCATGATGATGGACACCGACGTCAGCACCTTCATGATCAGGTTAAGGTTATTCGACACCACCGAGGACACCGTGGCATTATACTGGTCGAGGATCGCCGAGTTGGATTGGGCCAGCGTGTAGGCCTGGTGCGCGGTGCGCTCGGCGATCACCAGCTTGCGGCGGTGAGCCGGGTCACTGGCAAAATACGCCGACGCCTGAAGCTGCGGCCAGATATTCTGGGAGTCCGTTAAGGCCGAGGTGAAAAAGACCAGGCTTTTTTCCACGGCCATGATTTCATACAGCAGCGTGTTGTGTGACGCGTTGCCGACCCGAATTTCCATGCTTTGGGTCTGCGACGCCAGCTGGTCCGTGTCATTGAGAAATTGGGCAAACACCAGATTCAGCACACTCAGCGAATAGACGATTGGGTCTGCCGTGGTCGCACTGGCTTGCAGGCAGCGGTTGTGAATGGTCAGCTTGCGCGGGCTGACCGTCGTCACCAGGTCATCCTGAATGATGATTGCCAGCGGACTGGTCGCGTAGGTCCGCTCCCCATTTTTGCTGATGGTCTGGTACGGGCAGCGCACCAGGATCAGGCCGGCCCCGCTTTTATCGTCCATGCCTTCCACGCGCGGATTCTCGTGGGCGTTGAACACCGGGGTCATGTAGTCGATGGGGATGTGATACTGCGCGGCCAGGTCGTGGCATTCTTCCTGGGTGGCCTCCTGAACGGACAGCCACTGCGGGGCGGCGGCTGGACTGTTCCCTTTCACGCCAAGTGTGGTTAATAGATGCATCTCACACCTCCTGAACTTGATGGTTTTAAGTTTAGCACTTCAAGGCAGTCCCAACTGCCTTGACCCGCGCCTTGAATAAGCCTTTAATTTGGGTATTGGTAGTTTCAGAAAGGAGTCTTCACGATGGAGTTCATTCCCGTTAGGATTTACGCCCATGAGCAGCCGGAGGGGTACCGGCTTTTGGTCGACCGGGTCTGGCCACGCGGCGTCAGCAAGATCAACGCTCGGCTCGACGACTGGGCCAAGCAAATTGCCCCATCAACCGAACTGCGCAAGTGGTACGGCCACGACCCGGCAAAAGCCGAGGAATTCAATCGCCGCTACATTGCCGAGCTCGACGCCAATCCGGAAACCCCGGATTTTCTGCAAAAAATTCGCCAGCTCGACACCGACAAAGTGCTCCTGCTCTTCGGGGCCAAGGATGAAGCTGACAACAATGCCACGGTGCTCGCAGACTACCTGAAGGAGAAAATCGGCTAGTGCAAACCAAACCCGAATTCCGCAAGGCCCAGCTCAAGCGGCTCAACGCTGCGGCCAAGCAAACGCAGGCCGAAAGTGCCGGCCTGATCGACCAGCTGCTGGCGCTGCCGCAGTGGCAATCCGCCCGCACTATCGCCACCACCGTCAGCGGCCCGATCGAAGTGACCACCGGCGGCATTATCGAAGCGGCGCAGCAGGCCGGCAAAACGGTGCTGCTGCCGCGCGTGATGCCGCACCGCCAAATGGCCTTTTTGAAAGACCCAGGCAGCGCCAATCGCGTCACCAGCAAGTTCGGCATCCCCGAGCCCCCTTACGTTGAGGCCGCAGTCGATCAGCACCCCGACCTGGTGATCGTGCCCGGGGTCGCCTTCGTACCGGCCACCGGCGCCCGCATCGGCTTTGGCGCCGGCTACTACGACCGCTTCTTGGCGAAGTACGATGGCCCCACCGTCGCTTTGGTCCCCAGTGTCATGAATTTTGCCGCGCCGGCGTGGCCGGTCGAAGCTTTCGACGTCCTGATCCAAACGCTGCTGACCGTTTAGTCTCGCAGCGAAAAACCAGCGGCAAGGTGTTTGCCGCATGTGAGGAGTAATTTTTTGACTAGTTTTCTCTCAAGTTTAGGCGGGGTCTCCGAGATCTTGATCCTGGTCGCCATCGGCTACGGGCTGACCGCCCTGGGGTGGTTCAACGACCGCTCCAGCCGTGTGATCGCCAAGGTCGTCACCCAGGTCGCCCTGCCCGCCTACATGATCGAAACCATCTGCTCGCGCTTTTCCGCAAGGGAGCTGGCGGCACTGCTGCCGGACCTGCGCTTTCCAGTGCTGTCGATGGCCATCCTGTTTGCCCTGTCCTTTGTGGTGGCGCGCGTGATTCGCGTTGACCCCAAGCGCCGCGGCCTGTTCAAGTCCATGTTTTTTAACTCCAACACGGTGTTTATCGGCCTGCCGGTCAACCTGGCGCTGTTTGGGCCGAAAAGCGTGCCGTATGTGCTGGTTTACTACATGGCCAACACCACCATTTTCTGGACGATCGGGGTTTACTTGATCCAGCGCGACGGCCCGCACGCCGCCCACTTTGACCTCAAGCAGACGCTGGGGAAAATTTTCTCGCCGCCGCTTTTGGGCTTCATGGTCGGCGTCGTGCTCGTCCTGCTGCATGTGCAGCTGCCGAGCTTTCTCTCGGCCACTTTAGGCTACGTTGGTGACCTGACCATCCCGGGCTCCATGTTCTTCATCGGCATCGCGATGTACCAGGCCGGCATCAAAAACATCCGCTTCGACCGCGAACTGCTCGGCGTGTTCTCTGGGCGCTTCGTCTTTGCGCCGCTGGTGATGTACGCGCTGGTCGCCTTCGCCCCGGTCCCGCTGCTCATGAAGCAAGTCTTCATCCTGCAGTCCTGCATGCCGGTCATGACTAACGCCCCGGTCGTCGCCAAGCTGTACGGCGCCGATTCGAAAAACGCCGCGATCACCGTCTCCGCAACCACCCTGTTTGCCATCGTGGTGATCCCAATCGTCATGACCTTAGTGCAACATCTGTGAGGTAAATACATTGAAGAAAATTCTGCTTAGCGCTGCGCTGGTGCTGGTCCTCGCCGGCTGCGGCAGTCAAAAAAAAGCGCCGCAAACCAGCTCGAGCAGCAGCGTCAAAATCAGCAAACAGGCGGCACCGAAAAAACGGCCCAACACCAAGGCCGGCATGGATGATCTGATCGGCCACTACTGGGTCAACACTGCGGATGCGAGTGAAGTCCTGCAGATCACCGCCTCAACTGATGGCTACTTTGTGGACGTCCAGCGCTATTCGCAGGCTCAGGCCGGTTATGCGACGGCCAGTGCCGGGGTGTTTGCCGCCAGGCTGGTCCTGCGCAAGCACACATACACTTTCACCGGCCGCGCGCAGCCGAATGCGCAAAGCAGCACATGGGTCTTCCAGAAGCTCAGTGCGACCAAGATCAAACAACTGCCGGACGGGCCCCTGTTTCGGCAGGTCAAAAACGACGACCTCAGCACCATTAAACATTAAAGAGAAAGTAAGCCAAAATTGCTTAGTCGCGTTCCATAAAGCAACGTCCAAGCGCACAAACGCCCCTGCACCGCGATTTTAAAAACAAATCGTGGCGCAGGGGCGCTTGTGCTTTGAGCTAAACCCGCTTGATGGCTCAGCCTTTTGACGTTTGTGCTTATTTAACTTCGCTGCGGTACAGGCCAACGACCACACCCAGAATGGAGACGTCGTCGAAGTACATGTCCGACATGGAATCATTTTCCGGGTGCAGCCGCACACCGCCGTTTTCGCGGTAGAAGCGCTTGACCGTCGCCTCGTCGTCCTGGGTCATGGCGACCACAATCTGACCGTTCTCGGCGGTTTCCTGCTTCTTGATGATCAGCTTGTCGCCATCCAGAATGCCGATCTTGATCATGGACGAACCGGAAACTTCCAGGATAAACAGGTCATCTGCAATGTACTCCAGATCATCTGGAATCGGAAAATAGCCATCGATGTTCTCAATCGCGGTGATCGGCACCCCGGCGGCAACCGTACCGACGATTGGGATGCCTTCTTCGGCAATCCCGATGTATGACAAGCCGGCTTTGGTCAGCATCAGCGTGCGCGGCTTGGCCGGGTCCTTGGCAATGTAGCCTTCCGCCAGGAGCCGGTCGAGGTACGCGGCGACCGTGGAGCTGGAACTGAGGCCCACGTTTTTGCCGATTTCCCGCACGGTTGGTGGAAACCCATTGGTTTGAATTGAATCATGAATCGTGTGTAGGATCTGCTTCCAACGTTTCTGACTTGCTTGGGATGGCATGGCCGTCCGCCTCCGCTCTCTAGTTTTCTTTATCATACCAGCGGGAACGCTTGTTTGCAAGCAAAAGGACCGCAGCTTAGGAAAGCATCAAAAAAGACCGCCCAAGCGGTCTCATGTGAACCCTAGAAGCGATGCATCAGGTCCAGCCGGTGCAGCTGCCGGCGGTCGCACTTATTGCGCTGCATCAGGTAGACGCCGCCGAACAACATGTCGACTGCGATCAGCCCGATTCCGAGCACGGTATTGATGACTAGCAGGACCACGGTCACTGCGATCAATGCGCGCAGACTCCACTTCATGACTTTCATACTCATTGGACGCCCCCCTCTCGTAATTTTGATAGTTCTGATTATACCCGAAATCTTGCTTTTGTAAAGGTTCTGTATATAATCAATTTACATTCGGGGCAATTCGGCCGGCACTTGGCATTTATTCTTTACAATTCACAAACAAATCAGCCTTGCGCCGGATTCGCTTTCACCCCCTCATTTAGGTATCATAGAAGTAGTCAACAAACTCAAAGGGGTGCGCGCATGCAAACGAAACGCTCACAGTTTTACCAGCGGTTTTTAAACAACAAGTTTGCCGTGATCCTGGTCGATCTGGTGCTCGCGTTGCTCGCGATTTTTATTTTCACCAAAATTGCCTGGGTGTTTCAGCCTGTGGTCAGTTTTCTGAGCATCGTCGCCCCGCCGTTCATCCTCGCCGGAATCCTGTTCTACATGCTCAACCCCGTCGTCAACTGGCTGCATCAGCGCGGCCTCAACCGACTGCTGGCCATCGCGTTGGTCTTCCTCCTCGTGATTGGGCTGATCGTCCTAGCCATCACTCGCGTTGTGCCGCCCATCGAAAGCCAGCTGCGCAGCTTCATTAATGCGACTCCGACTTACTGGGACGAGTTCGTCCGGTGGATCACCGACCTGAATAACCAGCAGAACATTTTCAGCGACAAGCAGCTGAGTCAGTTCGCCGGCGAGATCCAAACTTGGGTCTCCAAGCGCGGCTCGACCATCTTGTCGGGGACGCTGTCGTCCTTGTCCTCGATCATCTCCACTGTCGGCACCGTGGTGGTTACCGTGGCGACCGCGCCGATCATTTTGTTCTTCATGCTCAAAGAGGGCAACAAGTTCACGCCAATGATCCTGCACCTGGTCCCAACCAAGCAGCGCAAGAGCTTTGGCGACATGCTGCACGAGATGAACGTCAAGGTCGGCTCGTACGTGCAAGGCCAGCTGACCGTCGCCATCGCCGTCGGGATCATTTTCATGGTCGGCTATTCGATCATCGGCCTGCGCTACGGCCTGATCTTTGGGATGCTGGCGGCACCGTTGAACCTGATCCCCTACTTTGGTTCCGCGCTCGCGATGGTGCCAGCGCTGATCATGGGCGCCATTCAGGGGCCGAAGATGTTCATCGCGGTAATCGTCGTCTTCTTCATCGAGTGGCTGCTCGAGACGCAATTGATCTCCCCGTTTGTCATGGGGAGTAAACTAGAGATGCACCCGATCACCATTGTCGTGGTCCTGCTGACAGCAGGGTCCATGTTCGGACTGGTGGGTGTGATCTTGGGAATCCCCGGCTTTGCGGTGATCAAGATCGTGGTGGTGCGCCTGTTCAGATGGTACCAGCAAGTCTCCGGGCTCTACCCCAGCGATGTTCCCGACAAGACCCTGCAACTCACCTCGCAGGAGAAAGCAGATAACTCAAAATGAACACTTTTCTGATACTTTTAGATGCCGCACTGATCGGACTGGGCGCGTATTACCTGTTCTGGCAGAGTAAAATCGACGTGCGCGGCGCGTATTCGACCTTTCAGTTGGTCATGGCCGTCTTCTTTGGCTTCTGGTTCGTCAGCACCGGCGTCGGCAACATGTACTATGTCGTCTTCATGGCGGCCTTCCTGACTCTGACCGTGATGACAGGCAGCACCGGCCTGACGCCAACGCGCCTGATCAACGTGGGCCTGTTCTCACGGGTCATCCCTTACACGCGCCTGGTCGGTGTCACCTTGACCCCACTGCAGCTGCCCAATGGCCAGGCCATGGTCGTGGCTGTGTTTGGCCTGTCCGCCCGCCGCTTCGTGCGCCTGACCTTCCGCAGCGATCTGCAGTCGCTGATCCAAGTGCTGCGCCCGCGGGTGCCGCAAAACGTCGAGATCCGCGTGCAGCAGGTCCAGTAATTTTTTCATTGAAATGCAAAACCGCTTGGCCCGTCACAGACAGGTCAAGCGGTTTTAATGGCGCTACGATATTTGGAGTTGAAAGGCATCTTGCCTCGAAACTCCTTTTTATATACCATTTTTATGTCTGAGCACACAAAGAGGACATTACACTGTCCCTTGTCTGCTCTCCGACCAAAGAAATTAGAAATGGAGTGTGT